>JAYFRI010000170.1:0-10341 GCA_034926015.1 Paludibacter sp.
GGGGAGGGAGCGGTTGTGGTTTTTGTAAGACAAAAGACAAAAGACAGTCAAAATGTGCCAATGTGATAATATGCCAATGTGCCAATATGCCAATGTGATAATATGCCAATATGCCAATATGCCAATGAGTCTTCAGTCCCCGGTCTCCAGTCACCAGATCTTAGATTGTTGAATCGTTGAACTGTTGAATCGTTTCCGGTCTTTATCACTCATCACTCATCACTCATCACTTTCAAAACTCAAAACTCAGAACTCAGAACTCAAATTTTCAAATTAAACCCGAAACCCGAACCAACGGTCATCGACCAAAGGGAGATAAACCCGAAACTCGAAACCCGAAACCCGGAACCCGGAACCCGGAACCCGAAACCCGACCCTCTATGGCAGTTTGAGCAATCGGACTGCTTTTTTTGTGTTCAAATGTGTCGAAAAGTGCAATATATATCCTCAAATCACCCTCAAATCATCCTCAAAACGAATGAAAAGCTTGTTCGGCCCTTCATATCTCCCTCATGTCTGCTTCAAAATCCTCCCAAAAGGCTGTTGGCAAAGTAATTGAAAAAACAAAGGCGTGGGGCGCCACAGGTGTTAGCGGTGATGCAGTGAACCTGATCAGTTAATGCAAAGCTGTTGACATAACGATTCGGAAAACACAGGGCCTGATCGAACCCTGTGAAAACTGAATCTGATAGCGAAAATTTATTTTATTAATTACTTATAATTATTTTAGAAATGGGAAAGCTTAATTTAGGTCTTTTGGGAGGATTCTCAGGTACAGTAGGAACCGTGGTGGGTAGCACCAACAAAAATGGCGACGATATTATCAGAGCCCGGAGTAAAAAACCGCGCACCGCAAACAGTGCCGGACAGTTGAAACAGCAGACGAAGTTTGGTCTGGTCATAGGGTTTATGCAGGGCGTAAATCCGGTTGTAAAGACTGGACTGAAACGAGTGGCTGCTGCCGAAAAACTATCGCCTTATAACTTTGCCTGCCGCTATGCACTGAACAATGCCGTAACAGGTACCGATGCACAACCGGTGATCGACTATGCAAAGGTATTGCTCAGCGATGGTGAACTTAGTCGCGATATGCAGGCGAAAGCCGTGTACGGGGCTGAAGGTGTTGCTTTCAGCTGGAGTGAATATGTGCCGACTTTGGTTGGGAGTGCAAACGATACTGTGTCGATGTTGGTGTACAATATCAGCAACGGGGAGCTCAGTTTCTCCGACGAGTCAGTACTTCGTTCGGCACTTACTTCGACGCTCGCTCTGCCGTATCACGAAAGTGGTGACACGCTGCTGTTTTATCTGTTCTTTCGCTCGGCTACCGATCCGTTGGTGGTGTCGACAAGTCAGTTTCTGGGTAGTGTGGTAGTGGATTGATGTACGGGGTCAGGGGAATTGCATAAGCTCACAGGGCCCGGCAGTTCCCGGATGACTTCATCTGAATGAAAAAGAGATATTCCGCAAAAGAGGGAATATCTCTTTTTTTAGTGAGGGTGTCACTTTATGACACATCCACTTTCCATGCGTTTATAATAAGTCACAAAACTGCCACGTTTCCAATGACGCAGTTTAATGGTCGTACGACTTTTGTTCAGAAATACATAAACATCGCCATTGCCGGGACCCAAAGACAAGTAGTGAATCAGGCCGCATAAACCATCCAGCCCTCTGCGTAGATCTACACCTTGCAGACATGCTACAAACCGATTTCCTTCATTCAAACGAAACATAACTTTTTTAAACAAAGGTCGGCCATTTTAATATTTATGGAAATACGGCGGATTTGGGATGATTACGCTATACCGAGTATGCAATGCAATATTATATAACCGTAAAATGGACTCTGTAAATATTATAATTTACAACTCATACCTTTTTGCTGATGATCTGTTTAATAGAGCGTAACATCTGTATTGGTATTTATAGAGTACGATGTATGCAAAGATTATTGTCAAGGTGCTTTCGAAAACAAAACAAAATTGAATCATAACATATACATTCTTTTAATTCTCGTCTTTCAGGTTAGCAGTGTTTTTTCTCAGCAACCTGAGAATACCCGGAATTTGTCAAAATATGCAACCAACCATGTGGTTGACTCTGCCGTTTATCAGAATTTGCAGCCACATGAAACAGTAAAGGTAACACCACCTTCAGGAAAAAATGTAAAAAACGTAATTCTAATCATTGGCGATGGTATGGGGCTTTCTCACATTAGCTCTGCCTGGGTTGCCAACAAAGGAAAGTTAAATCTCGATAATTTCCCTGTTGTGGGACTGGCCAGAACATACAGTCATAACCGCCTGATTACTGACTCAGGAGCAGCAGGCACTGCTATTGCCACCGGACAAAAAACAAATAATTATGTGGTAGGCGTCGACAGTTTAGGAAAACCATTAACAACATTAGTGGATTATGCTCAAAAAGCAGGCATGAAAACCGGCATCAGTGTGGTATGCCGCCTTAACGATGCTACACCTGCTGCTTTTGTTGCCCATCAAACCGACCGGGATCAGGCCGAAGATATTGTCAGTCAGTTTCCTGAAAGTAAAGTAGATTTTATAGCAGGAGGTGGAATGAAGTACTGGAGAAACCGTACGGATAATAAAGATATGGTTCAACTCATGAAACGTCAGGGTTATCAATTTGCCGAAAATGAAGCAGAATTATCTTCTCTCAGTAATCTTCCGGCACTGGCTATTCTGGCCGATTTAGAATTACCCGTTGCTGCTGTCAGAGCTAACCTGTTTCGCATCATGAATGGTAAAGCAATAGAATTGTTGAACAGTGAGAATAAAAACGGCTTTTTTCTGATGATTGAAGGTTCCTGTATCGATGATTGGAGTCATGCCAACAAAATTGATAAGGTAATTGACGAAATTCTGGATTTAGACAGAACTATCGGCGATGTTTTGCAATGGGCTGAAAAGGATGGAGAAACACTTGTGGTTGTTACTGCCGATCATGAAACAGGTGGCTTAACCCTTCTGGATGGTGAAATTAAAACAGCTACGGTTAAAGTAGATTTTGCAAATACAAGTCACAGTAACGTTCTGGTTCCTGTTTTTGCATTCGGCCCCGGAGCCGAAAACTTTGCAGGCATATACGAAAATGCTGAATTGGGACGAAAAATTATAGACCTCATTCAGAAATAATCGTCCATGGCACTTTAAGACACTTACATTATTTTTAAAATTATTCATTATGAAACTTACAAAGATTTTCTTTAGTGGTTATTTCCTGTTAATGACTTTTGTTGTATTAATTGGAATAACTTCATGTACAAAGACTAATATCTCACAGATTGTCAGACTTGAAGCTCCGGAACGTCCTGCCGGACAAGAAAATGTGCTTCAGTTAAGCTGCGACCCTATACCCACAGTCAGAGTGGCTTTTATTGGTTTGGGCTCCCGCGGTTCGGAAGCAGTAAGACGTTTTATGTATCTCGAAGGCATTGAAGTGGTGGCTATCTGTGATATCAATAAAGATTTTGTTGCAAAAACACAGGAATTACTTGCTGAAAATAATAAAGCTAAAGCGTTTGAATTCACAGGAAAAGAGGACTGGAAAAAAGTTTGCGAACTCGAAAATGTAGATTTAATCTATAACTGTACGCATTGGGCATTACATACTCCCATTGCTGTTTACGCAATGGAGCACGGCAAACACGTTGCCCTTGAGGTGCCCGCTGCCATGAGCATTGAAGAATGCTGGAAACTGGTTGATACAGCCGAAAAAACACGTCGTCATTGCATGATGCTTGAAAATTGTTGTTACGATTTCTTCGAAATGGCAACACTCAATATGGCTCAACAAGGTGTTTTAGGTGAGATAGTGCACGTAGAAGGAGCGTATATTCACGATTTACGCGAACTTAATTTCAAATCACCTGAAGATGGTGGTTATCAGGGAATGTGGAGACTTCAGTATAACGCAGATAATAAAGCCAATGTTTATCCAACTCATGGATTAGGCCCTGTATGTCAGGCATTAAATATTCATCGTGGCGATAAAATGAATTATCTGGTATCTATGTCTTCTGATCAGTTTGGTATGAAGGAATATGCGAAAAACAAATTCGGAGAAAAATCTGACTACGCCAAACGCACCTACGAACAGGGAGATATGAATACAACTATCATCAAAACCGAGAAGGGAAAAACCATTATGATACAGCACGATGTAACAAGTCCTCGCCCATACAACCGTATCCACATGCTTAGCGGTACCAAAGGATTTGTTCAGAAATATCCGGTTCAGGGTATTGCATTGGAACCCAATGCTCATGAATTCCTTTCAGAAAAAGAAATGGAAAAAATGCTGAAAAAATATGAGCATCCTATCGTAAAAGAAGTGGGTGAAAAAGCAAAAGAAGTGGGTGGACATGGTGGAATGGACTTCATCATGGATTATCGACTGATTTACTGTCTGCGAAATGGTTTGCCACTCGATCAGGATGTGTATGATGCTGCTGAATGGTCAAGCCTGGTAGAATTGACTGAAATGTCAGTTAGAAAAGGTTCTGTGCCTGTTGAAGTGCCTGATTTTACACGTGGAGACTGGAAAAAACTCACAAAACTGGAATTTGCAAAATAAAAAAGGAAATGTCAGAAGGAACGCATAACCTTCCGCTGAATACCGGTTTGTTAAACAATACTTTGTATTTCGTGAAAATGTGGGTCGGAAATAAAGTTGACATTGAAGAAATCCTGATCAACAAATAAAATATATAGAACTAATTTATTGAAACCGTTGAACCGTTCGTATTTATAAATGACTTATTATTGTGTGAGTCATACTTAGTAAGGTTTAACGGTTTCATTCTTTTTGCAATTTATATGAAAATAAAATACATTTCCTCAATCATTCTATTGTTTTGCTTTTTCACGGATATTGGATGCAATCCTATCGAAGAAATCACGCAGAATACGGATGACATTTATCTTGCAGGGTACAATAAGGTAGCGTTGCAATCTGAAATAACAACTGTACAGCCCATGTCGGGCATTGTATTCTGGCCGGCTCAGGCAAAATCGCGTAACAGCACTTATGGAAGTTCAATCAGTCTCGAATTTTCCTATTGCCTCCCTTCGGATGTGGTTACAGGAAAAGCGGATGGTAAAATACAGTATGATTGGTCTTCGTTTGAAGCACTGCTTAATGATATTGCCAGTCGGGGACATCAGGCTATTATCCGATTCCGCTACGAATACCCGAATGCAACCACAAGCGGAATAAAAGGAGGAACAGCAGTTCCTGCGTATATTAAATCGCTCCCCGATTACCACGAAACATACAACGCCAATGCCGGAGGTGATGGAGCTACTTACTATGCCGACTGGAGCAATAATGAACTGCAATGGTTTACAAAACAGTTTTATACCGATTTTGCCGCAAAATACGATCAGGATGTCCGCATTGCATTTGTTCAGCTTGGTTTTGGTCACTGGTCGGAGTATCATATTTACGGAACCGCACTCAGAGCAGGAATAAACTTTCCATCGCATGATTATCAGACTGAATTTCTGACCCATGTAAATTCTGTATTCAATCATACGCCCTGGAGTATCTCCATCGATGCGGCTGATAAAACCTATACGCCCATAGTAAATAGCAAATCGTTGATGCATCTGAGTTTTGGTTTGTTTGATGATTCGTTTATGCACAGTCAACATGAAATAGCTCAGGGCGACGGATACAATGAAAATTGCTGGATGGCTATCGGTACCGATAGATGGAAAAAAGCGCCTGCTGGTGGCGAAATAAGCTACTATACCAAAAACGATCAGAGGAACTTTCTGAATCCGGCAGGCATGTATGGCTTTACGTGGGAAAAGGCAGCTTCAAAATACCACATCACCTATATTCTTGGCAACGATGCTCCGGGTACAACCTATGGAACACCCGAAAGAATAAAAGAAGCCGGAATCGCTTCGGGATATTCGTTTCGGATTGATGACTTCAGAGTAAAAGGGGATAGTTCGGCTGTGAAAATTACCAATACGGGTGTTGCTCCTATATTTAGAAATGCATATGTGGCGGTGAATGGTGTGCGCTCTGACTACAACCTTACTCAACTTTTACCCGACTCAAGTGTGTGGACAAAAATCCCAACCGGGGGAATGAAACCCGTTCTCAGTATCGAATGTGACCATTTACTTCCAGGAAAAAAAATAGAATTTGATGCCAATATTCAATAATACTCTTATGAAAAAAATTCTTTATACCATTTTACTTATAACCATACATGGAAGCCTGTCGGCCCAATATCAAACTGAAATTATCATCGAAAAAGATGAATACTGGTGGGGTGGTGCTGTAGGTTTAGGTTCAGGCATGCCGTTCGAAGGAAATGTGGAATTGTTTGATCTTTCATTGCAGAATAAAAACAATCAGGTAGTTCCACTTTTACTTTCAAATCGCGGAAGATACCTGTGGAGTGATTCTCCTTTCACTTTCGAAATGAATACCGACCGGATTGTCGTAAAATCAGCCTATGAAAAGTCAGCTGTGGTGAAAGCCGGAAATACCCTGAAAGAATCGTATCTCGCAGCATCGAAGGCGCATTTTACTCCTTCAGGTATTTTGCCTGATACCTTATTTTTCACAATGCCGCAATACAATACCTGGATTGAACTCATGTACAATCAGAACCAGGAAGATGTGATGCATTATGCCCAAAGTATCATCAAGCATAAATTCCCGACAGGCGTGATCATGATTGACGACAACTGGCAAAAATACTATGGTAATTTCGAATTTAAACCTGATAAATTCCCTGATCCACGCAGCATGGTGGCAACTCTACACCAAATGGGTTTTAAAGTTATGTTGTGGGTTAGTCCGTTTGTTAGCGCCGATAGTCCCGAATATCGCGAACTGAAAAGCAAAGGTTATTTGATACGTAAAAAAGGCAGCGACAGTCCCGCTATGATTGACTGGTGGAATGGTTACAGTGCTTGTTACGATCTGACGAACCCTGAAGCCGTTTCATATTTTGTTTCACAACTCAAAGACCTGCAATCAAAATACGGCATTGATGGTTTTAAGTTTGACGCAGGCGACAATCAGTTTTACAATCCGAACTTGATTGATAGTTATTTGAAAAATGTCAGGTCGATAGATCATACTATGGCCTGGGCAAAAATCGGACTGCAATTTCCGTTCAACGAGTATAGAGCGGGTTATGCAATGGGTGGTGAAGCGCTTGTTCAACGTTTGGGCGATAAGGACTATTCCTGGAAAGCGGTTGAAACGCTCATCCCCGAAATGCTTACAGCCGGATTGCTGGGCTATGCTTACGCTTGTCCTGATATGATTGGAGGCGGTCAGTTTGCTGCTTTTCTGGGTATCGATGACACTGAATTTAATCAGGAGCTAATCGTACGCTCGGCACAGGTGCACGCACTAATGCCTATGATGCAGTTCTCGGTTGCTCCCTGGCGAATTTTAAGTAATGAAAATCTGAATATCGTACGCGATGCTGCTTTACTGCATCAACAATTCGGAAAATATATACTTCAACTAGCTAAAGCATCGGCGCAAACGGGCGAACCTATTGTAAGACATATGGAATATGTATTTCCTCACCAGGGCTTTGCAACCTGCAACGATCAGTTTATGTTGGGCGAAAAATATCTGATTGCGCCGGTAATAAACACTTCCACTGTTCGCCGGGTGCAATTACCCAAAGGTAAATGGGTCGATGACAAAGGAGTTAAGTATTCGGGAGGAAAAACAGTGGAGCTAAATATCCCCTTAAACCGTTTGCTGTACTTTAGTCGTTTGAAGTAAAAACGCTTTTATAAAATAGATATATTTAAAATCAGTATTCACTCAGACAGGCTAAAATTTGGTAAAAAAGAAGTTTCTGGAAATTGTTGTGAAACAATCCTGTATAAGTGTATTTGATAAAAATATTACATAGCAATTATTATAGAAAATAAATAAGGAAAACAAATGGCATATCTATGTGATAAATGATACAGAGTTACGATAACGATAAGTATAGGAGAATCTTTCAGTGCATACATTTGAAAAGATAAAAAAATATTGTATGTTTGCACTTTCAAAAAAATAACCGTTTGCAGGGGAGTTGTTGTAAATAATCGTGCAAAAAAATCACATTCATATTGATTACGAACTGCTTATGCAGTTGCGTGATGGGAACGAGAAAGCCTTTTCGGTTGTTTTCGATACCTATCACCGCTATTTGTATGTGTTGGCTTGCAGGTATTTAATGTCAGAAAATGGTGCTGAGGATGCAGTGCAGCATACTTTTATGCGACTGTGGGAAGGGCGCGAAACATTCGACTACAAAACGGGAATCAAGAATTTATTGTTTACCATTCTGAAGAATTACATACTGAACGAAATCAGACATAACAATCTGGTCATTCAGAAAAACTACGAACTGGCTCAGTTTAACGAAGAAATGGAAGCCGGCTTTCTGCATAACCTGGAAGATGCCGACTTTAATACACATTTGTATCAACTTATTGAGCGATTACCACCACAGAAAAGGGAAGTTTGTTTGTTGAAAATCCAACAGGGACTCACAAATCAGGAAGTGGCAGATGCAATGAACATCTCTATACCTACTGTTAAATCGCACTACACTCAGGTAATTAAGTTATTACGATTGCAAATGGGTAAATTGCTGATGATTGTGTTAGTTTTTAAACATTTTATATAGATAATATCATATAAAAACTCATACCTTTTTGCTTTTCAACTGTTAAATAGAATATAATAGGTATTTTTAGTATATATATCCAACATGATGGATCCAAAGATTATTGACAAAGTGCTTTCGAAAACAGCTACACCCGACGAAGCCCGTCGGGTGGCAGCCTGGTTTGCAACAGCCGAAGGCCAGGAGTATTTTTCGCAACGCTACGACCGTGAATCGTATTTGCTAAACGAAAAACTCTTAGAAGAATGGTTAGAGTCCGATATTCCGACCAAGCGCATGAAGACCAGATTTTTATCCCATTTAGAAGTAAGGGTTCGGACTTTTCGCTTCCGTGTGGCTGCTGCAGCTGTGATTATTCCCCTTTTGGTACTGGCAGGAGCAATTACATATATGGCAAACCGTTCGGGAGTTTTCCAATCCGAAGAAATGGCAGAGTTTGTGGTGCCTTTCGGCGAGCAACTGAATGTAGTATTGCAGGATGGTACACAAGTGCAACTAAATTCAGGTTCACGTTTGCAATATCCTAAAACATTTGGATTTTTCAGCCGTAAAGTAAAACTAACAGGCGAAGCTTATTTCTCGGTAGCAAAAGAAAAAAACCGTCCTTTTGAAGTAGATTTGAAGGATATTAAGGTGAAAGTAACCGGTACACATTTCAATGCAAAAGCATACCCCGGCGACCAGACTATCAAGGTAGCCCTGGAAGAAGGCAGTGTGATTATTGCCGACGATGCCAAAAGAATATACCCGATGAAAGTAGGCGAGAGCGCTGTTTACGACCGTACAACCGGAGTATGTAAAATTACTGAAGTTTCGGATATGACTTTACACACGGCCTGGCGCACTAAAAGTCTGAACTTTTACCGTACTCCGCTTAAAGATATTTTAATTACCCTTGAACGTCAATACGAAGTGCAATTTAATGTGACAGATACTGCTTTATTGAATTGCCGTTTCAGTATTTCAACATCCAAAATTAATCTCAACGAAGTTCTCAGTGACCTGGAAAAGGTTTCGAAAGTGAGGTTTAAGTTAAATGAAGACTCTAAATATACTATTTCTTCAATGAATTGAAATAAGAGCACTGCCCAAAACTCCTAAAGGGGAATAGGATTTGTCCCGAATGATTTTTCAATAAGCCCCGTAATTTATTTCAATTTGTCGGGATGTATTTGGGTCAATAATATCAAACCTGTTGATGATACAACTTCAATATTTGTATTTTCAGCAGGTTTTTATTTTTTATAGAATGCACTCATACCTTAATCAGGATGATGTGTTTACTATAAACAATTTCAGATTAAGTAACTTTAAAAATAACAATGCATGAAAAAAACAAGATTATTGGCAAAAGCAATTTTGCTCTCCTTGTTTCTGACAGTGTTCGCACTGAACGCTTCCGCTCAGAAAGTAACACTTTCGTGTCAGAACGAAACATTTGAGAAAGTGTTAAACTCCATTAAACAACAAACAGGATTATCGCTTGTATTTAGCGAACAGATCGTAGATTTGAATCGAAAAGTCAACATTAATGTAAAAACAATTCCGGTTGAAGACGCATTAAAACAGCTTTTGGCTTCAACAAATCTTAGTTACGAAATTAAAAACAATAAACTGTATTTAATTGAAAGAAAAACAAATGA
>JAYFRI010000172.1:0-3995 GCA_034926015.1 Paludibacter sp.
AAAAAACGTTTCCAATAAAGTACTACCACCGAAAGAATAGCCCCAAACTGTATATTCACAGTAAATGCCTTCACAAACTCAGTACTTTCAATGTTCAACAGACTTTGTGCAATGATCATATGCCCTGTTGACGAAACCGGTAAAAACTCAGTCAAGCCCTCAACGATAGCGATTATAATCGCTTCTAAAATGCTCATTTTTATTTACTTTTCGGTTTGTACAGAATGGCAAAAATCATAAATATAAATCCAAAAAACGAAATCATTGGACCTACAGTTATTCTTCGTGTACTGAAAATGTCAGGGTTAAATTCCGTTACTGTTGCCGAACCTGTCATTAAAATAAACCCTAACACTATGATCGCAAAACCTACAGCAATAAGCAGAAAGTTTATTTTTCCTAATTTTAAATGCTTGTTATTTTCCATTTTATCTATCGTTCTTTTTTCTGTCTAATATCTTTTGTCTAATATCTTGTATCTTTTGTCTGAATATCTACACATAATACATGTCATGCGTTTTCATTTTCAGGTATCTGCCTACAGCAAAATAACTCGAAACCGTAGTAAGCACTACCCCTGATACGATTACTATGAGTGAAACCAAAATAATTGTAAGTGGATTGAGCGCTAAACCTGTCAAACCAAATTCAATCATTATGTAATAAACCATACCGGCGAGCATTAGCAGCGAAATAAGCGAAGCAAATAACCCGTTCAGCATACCACTCAGCAAATAAGGCTTACGAATAAACCAATTGGTTGCACCCACCAGCTTCATCGTGTTGATAAGAAAACGGTTTGAATATACTCCTAATCGTACCGTATTGTTGATGAGCGCTACCGAAACTATGAGCAAAACAATGGCAAGCCCTAACAAAACGAGACTCGCTTTTTTCACATTTTCGTTCACAAGACTTACAATATCCTTTTGGTAAGCAATCCGGTCAATATGTTCAAATGTATTCAACTTGGCTTCGATCACAGCCACACTGTCGGGAGTAGCATAACCGGCTTTAAGTTTCACTTCTATCGAGGCTTTGAGAGGATTGTAACCTAAAAAATCTTTCGGATCCTCACCTAAGGATTCGATATGGTCTTTCAAAGCATTCTCTTTCGAAACATAGGAGATGGATTTTGCAAAAGGAGCTGAAGTAAGATATTTCTCAATCCGTTGTTTGTACGAATTACTTATTTCATCATCCAACACGATGGAAAGATTAATATTCTCCTTCACATACACACTTACATCTCTTGCTACAAAGAGCAAAAGACAAATCAAACCAACCAAAAATAAAACCAACGACATACTTAAAGTTGAAGTCAAATGTATACTTCTGAACCTTTTCTTTGGCTTTTCCTGATTTTTTCTACTCATAAAAATCTCCTTTATCCTTTTTAATTTATTTGCTGTTTCCTCTTCTTTACCTGCACCAAGGCGAAAGCCAGCAAGCTCAGCACCAACAACACAGACGAAGTAAGTGCAATTATATTTCCTATACGGTACGAAGCAGGTTCGAACTTAAACTCAATTTCATACTTTCCTGAATGCAATGGCATTGCACGCAACAAATAGTTCGCACGAATATAATCCATCTTTTTGCCATCCACATAAGCATTCCAGCCTTTGTCATAATAAATTTCGGAAAAAACAGCCATCTGGTCGGTTTTCGAATCGAAAGAGTAAACCAGGTGATTTGGCTTATAAGATATTAATGCAATATGAGCCGAACTGTCAGGCGTTAATTTTGCCGGTAGTTGCGCAGCAAAAGCTTTGTCGACCACCACTTCATTTTTTGTGTCAATTTTACCTACCAACATCATTTCTTCATTGGCATCAGCCGCCACTTTCACGTTCTTTACAAACCAAACGTTTCCGTTGGCATAAGGGTTCACAAGCGGAGCAGCATCTTTGTTGTATATTACATATTTCATATTCAGCATGTTCAGCACCCCTAACGAATCGAGTGTAGGAGTGATTTGCTCAAAGGTCTGCGCTTTACCAAACGCACCAAACAGTTGTCCTATTTCTCCTTCTATCTGCATATTGATAAGTTCCTGATAACGACGCAATTTAGCAGCATGATAACCACCAATATTTTTATGAAAATAAGAAGGTTTTGCATCATTAAATATATTTACCGAAGCATCAAGTACTCTGTATTCCGTTTTATCCTGAAGAATCATCTTGTCGGCATTCGAGGGCTCAATTAAAGTTTCAATCTTGCGTTTACGGGCAAAATTGTCATCGTTTAAGTAACGTTTGGCCACCGGCAACAAATCAGCCAAAAAGAGAATGCCGAAAAGAGAAATCATTAAACTGCTTTTCAGTTTATTGTTGGCATATAAAAATATTAAAAGCGTGGCAGCCAAAACAAATCCCAGCGAGCGAAGCGCATCCGAACGCAACAAAGCTTCACGGTCGAGCGGTAAAGTTTCCTTCAGAAAACTGTAGTCGCCTTGCAATTGCACATCGCCGGGAGCAACAAAGCTACCCGACAGTGATGGAATCAATGCGAACAATAAAGATATTCCACCGGTGATTCCGGCACTGATAAGCAATGGTTTTATTAATTTCTTTTTATCCCGCTCAGGATTCAATATCTCCTTCAACGCCAATACTGCAATAAGCGTGATACCAAAACCTGTAGCCACCAAGGTCATTGATACTGTCCGGAACTTATTGTATAAAGGCACATAATCGATAAAAATATCGGTAAGCCACATAAAATTCCGCCCCCACGAGAGCATTAATGTGAGCAAAATCATTGGCACCAGCCAAAACAATATCCTTTTCTCGATCAGAAAAAATCCTAATACAAAAAGTAAGATAACAACTGCACCTAAATAAACCGGCCCCGAAGTTCCCGGCTGATCGCCCCAATAAAGCGGAAGCTGCATTTCCTTCATGAACTTATCTACATTCGGCACACCCATACTTTTTAATCTTTTTCCGGTTTCGCTATCTGCCGTCAAAAGACCACCACTCGCTCCTCCCTTAAAATCGGGTATCAACAAAGTCATCGTTTCATCCACTCCATAACTCCATTGGGTGATATAATCCTTATTTAAACCATGTTGCGAATTCTGAGCATCTATATTGAGTCCGTTCGATTTTCCACGCATCGTATATTGACTATACTCATAAGTAGTTATCAATGAGGTTGCATTCATCCCGAGTGCAATAATGGCGGCTACGAACACAAGCCCAGTGGATTGAAGAAATGATTTTATTTCCTTGTTTTTAATGCTGTAAATAAACTCGACAACACCGAAAAAAAGAAGGATAAAAAATGTGTAGTATAAAATCTGAACATGATTAGCTCTTACTGCCAGACTCAGAAAAATGGCCGTAATAAGACTACCAATTATTTTTTTGCTTCCAAAAGCCATAAAAACCCCTCCTATCAAAGGTGCCATATAGGCTATTGTAATGGCTTTTGAATTATGGCCGGCTGCAATTATTATGAAATTATAGGATGCAAACGAAAAAGCAATGGCGCCTACTATTGCCAGCCAGGGTTTCAGCCCAAAGGCCAACAGAAGAATATAAAATCCAATAAGATACAACATTAAATTATATACCGTATTGGGATACAAATGAATAATATCTTCTACATATTTAATCAGGTTGGCTGGTTGAGTCATCGAAATCTGGTAAGTTGGCATACCACCAAACATCGAATTGGTCCATAAAGTAACATCGTCATGTGATTTATTATAATCAATGGTCTCCTTGGCCATATACATCCAACTCTCCGTATCATGTCCGATCAATTGCTTTCCTTCCAAAACAGGTTTGAAATAAAACATTGAAATAATTGTAAACAACAGTATAGCTGCAATATGTGGAGTAAATCGGGTAATAATTGTTTTATTCATGGATAATTCTAATTTGAACAAGAGCAGTTTTTGGGAAAAATCATACAAAAGTACAACAATTATTCTCTATCAGTAGCTCATGGGCGGTTAAAAAAACGAAAATCATTTTCTCAAA
>JAYFRI010000100.1:0-6378 GCA_034926015.1 Paludibacter sp.
TAATGGCCATGCTTTCGTATTCTAATTTTGGCTCGGACAAGCAAGGAAGTCCTGCCAGCGTGCACGAAGTAGTCTCAACCCTTCATAGCAATTATCCGGAGATGGTGGTAGATGGAGAAATGCAGGTTACATTTGCGTTGAATAAGGAATTGCGCGATGCGAAGTATCCTTTTTCGAAACTTGCAGGCAAAGATGTAAACACACTTATTTTCCCCAACCTGAGTTCAGCAAATACGGCTTATAAGTTAATGCTCGAAATGGGATTGGCCGAATCCGTTGGTCCGATACAAATGGGACTTAAAAAACCAATTCATATTTTGGACGTCGAAAGCTCTGTTCGCGACATTGTAAACATGACGGCGGTGGCAGTGCTGGATGCAATGGTGCAGGAGCAAATTGACTGGAATAACCGGTCGCAGGAAATATAAGATTTACCACACACTATAAAAAAACCGGATGCGAACACATCCGGTTTTTTTATAGTCAATTTTACCAATTTTCAGCCTTACAATGCTTTTTTTGATTTAAAAATGGCATCCACAGCCTCTTGATTCAGCTTCACATTATCGAGCAGCACCGACTCACTGCGTCTTTCCTTTGGATTTTTCAAACGAGCAGTTGCATCCACACTCGAACGCATTCTTTGCGGAGCTGCACTCATTGACGGTTTAAAACTTGCATCTCCTGTGATCAGGTAAAGCGCCTGCCCTAACAGCACATCTTTTGTGTCGCCTATCTGCGTCCAGGCCGAAAGATAACCAAATCCTTCTATCAATGGGTAATCGGGCTCCAAATAACCAGGAGTTGAAAAATCTTTATCACTTTTATTTGTATATTTGGCTACGATAGGTTGCATAGCCCAATTTTCTAATTTATTTTTCAATGTAGCCGACATCTTGCTTTCTTCGTAAATCGGCACACCAATTTCCTCATCAAAAGGATGTATCGTCCACGAGGCTGTATATTTCCCTCCGGTGCGCCCACCAATATGAACTACACTCATATAAGACTTTAAACAAAAGGCAGTTAACTCGGAAGCCGAATAAGAATCATTGGTAGCAATAATATACACCTTGTTCAAATTTAAATTAGCACCCAGCGGATTGGGCAGATCAGCAGCATACACTCCAAGGCTATCGGTACGGCTGATATTTTTTTCATCGAAGTACGCATTCAGATCCTTATTATAGGACATCCTTGTATAAGGCGATTTACTTTCGACAACTGCCCTTGGTGCTATCAACGATGCCAAATAAGTAGCTGCCGTTACCGCTCCACCATGATTATATCTCAAGTCGAGCACTAAATCCGTAACTCCGGCTTGCTTAAAACGACTGAAAGCCTCATAAAGCGAACTATTGTAATTACTTATAAAATCCGTATAGAACAAATACGCAATTTTTTTACCTCCTGTTTCGTAAATTTCAGTGTACAGCACCGGATTCGTTGAAAGTGTAGAAGGCGAAATTGTCACCTCTTTGTCTGCAATAAGTTGATTGCCTACAAATTTTTGCAAAGTAAGGGCAACAGCATTGTCACCATAAAGCCCGCTGTAATTATCTATCGTAATAACTTTACCGTCAATTTTTGTTATTATGCTATTCCGTCGTATCCCCGCATTATACGCTGGTGAGTTAGGAAAAACATATTTAACAATTGCATAGTATTCAGTCTGAGCCGAATTGGCATACGCAAAAACAAGAGAGAAACCAAACTCTTTCGGAGTTCCGGCAAACTCAGCCATCAAGCCCTGCACATCATTGGTAATAAACGACCAACCATGATCAACGTCCGTGCTACTCAACACACTTTTGAAATATTTTCCGGGAATTGAGTCTGAAGTACGCGGTTGTTTCTTTTCCATCTCCGACGACCACAAATAATACAATGACATACCATCATACACGAACTGCGACACTACGTTCACAGTCTTGGTCGGATCATCAATAACATCATCATTTCCTTTACACGAACTGAACAACATATTCAGAACAACAACAGCACTCAGTAATAAAACGGATAGCTTTCTCATAAAATTAAATTGGGTGTAAAAATCATACTGTTTAACAACTAACTAATAAACAACGACATAAAAAGCCTTTAGCAATAATAAATTCACTCCGACCACATCCTTACATCAATGCAGCGGCTAAAATACAAAAGAATTTATAAAAACATTTATATTATCGATAAATTAACACTCTTTCAGATATATCAGAAAGCAAGGTGAATCACTCAAAAAATATATCCAATTTTCATGCATCTGAAAAAAATCAAAAAAAAAGTCCGAACCAAGAACAGCCCGAACCCTTCAAAATAGCATAAAAAATAGAAACACCCCGCTTCAATCTTTGTTCATTCCGGTGCACCTCCAGCTGCAATTGCGCAGATTCTTGTTTATACACAGTAAATATACCCCGATAACCATTCCTACTTGCTGTATTTCAGATGATAATTTATAAATCACAATAAAAAATCACAATACTGGATTCAATCTTCCAACACTTAAAACAAAAACAATAACTATCTGATTATCATTGCAAATAAAAAAAAATAAAAATTAATCTACTTTTCGTTGATTATCCTGAATAATTATAGTAATTTTGTGCGAAATTCAAGGAAATACGGAAAAATTTCTTTAATAAATCCATTAATATTTCTTTGCATTAAAGACTATTATTGAAAAATTTAAATACAAAACATATTATACTAATTTAATTTCACACATTATGAACTTAACTCATATTGAGCATTTAGGCATTGCAGTAAAAAGCCTTGAAACAGCTATTCCTTATTACGAATCGGTACTTGGTCTGAAATGTTATGCAGTAGAAGAAGTAGCCGAACAAAAAGTAAAAACTGCATTTTTCAAAGTTGGCCAAACAAAAATTGAACTCTTAGAATCAACTGACCCGGAAGGACCTGTAGGTAAATTTATCGAAAAGAAAGGCGAAGGTGTTCACCACATTGCATTTGCAGTAGAAGGACTACAGGAAACGCTTGATTTGGTTGCCGAAAAAGGAGTCTCTTTGATCGACAAATCGCCCCGCAAAGGAGCCGAAGGATTGAACATTGCTTTCCTTCACCCCAAATCGACTTTTGGTGTACTCACCGAGTTTTGCGAAAACCCTAACAAATAAATCAAGTTCCGTAAAAAAAACCTGTAGTGCATTAGTATGGCACGTGATCCGGATGGTGGCTACGGGATTCATTAATATTCATACAAAATGGAAAATACTAAGAAAGTTCAGAATCTTATTGATTTGCGCGTGAAAGCCAAATTGGGAGGTGGCGAAAAGAGAATTGCTTCGCAACATGCGAAAGGTAAATTTACTGCTCGCGAAAGAATTCACATGTTGTTGGACGATTCAAGTTTCGAAGAGTTCGATATGTTCGTAACACATCGCTGCACCAACTTCGGCATGGACAAAGAAAAATACCTTGGCGATGGTGTAATCACCGGTCATGGTACTATTGATGGCCGCACAGTTTTCGTTTTCGCTCAGGATTTCACCGTTTTCGGTGGTTCTTTGTCGGAAACAATGGCTCAGAAAATTTGTAAAGTAATGGACATGGCCATGAAAATCGGCTGTCCTGTTATTGGTATCAACGACTCAGGAGGTGCACGTATTCAGGAAGGTGTGACTTCATTGGCCGGATATGCCGAAATTTTCGAACGCAATATCTTAGCTTCTGGTGTTATTCCTCAGATATCTGCCATTTTCGGTCCTTGTGCCGGTGGTGCTGTATATTCTCCTGCCCTCACCGACTTTATCCTAATGACAGAACAAAACTCATACATGTTCGTTACTGGTCCGAAGGTTGTAAAATCGGTTACAGGCGAAGACATCTCTACCGAAGACCTTGGTGGTGCCGATGTTCACTCATGCAAATCGGGTGTATCTCACTTCCGCGTTGCCAACGAAGAAGCCGGTATAGAAACAATCCGCGAATTAATCTCTTATTTGCCTCAAAACAATTTAGAAGAAGCGCCGATTGAAGAATGTACCGACCCTATCAACCGTTTGGAAGATGCTTTAAATTCAATCATTCCCGACAATCCGAATCAGCCTTACGATATGAAACAGGTGATTAACGGTATTGCCGATTATGGTAAATTCCTCGAAATACATGCCGACTACGCTCGTAATATTATTGTAGGTTTCGCCCGTTTCAATGGCGTTTCTACAGGTATCGTTGCCAATCAGCCTAAATTCCTTGCCGGAGTACTCGATTGCGATTCGGCGCGCAAAGCAGCCCGTTTTGTTCGCTTCTGCGACGCTTTCAACATCCCGGTACTTACTCTCGTTGATGTTCCCGGATTTTTACCTGGCTCAGCTCAGGAATACGCAGGAATTATCACACATGGTGCAAAACTTATGTTTGCTTATGGCGAAGCCACTATTCCTAAAGTAACCGTTACCCTGCGCAAATCTTATGGAGGAGCCCACGATGTAATGAGCTCGAAACAATTACGTGGAGACTTCAATTACGCATGGCCAACTGCCGAAATTGCAGTAATGGGTGCCGCAGGTGCTATCGAAGTACTCGAAGGTCGCGCTATTGCCGCCATTACCGATCCTGAAGAAAGAGCTAAATTTGTAGACGAAAAAGTAAACGAATACAAAGAAAAATTCGCCAATCCTTATCAGGCTGCATCTTATGGCTACATCGACGACATTGTAGAACCACGCAACACACGCTTCCGCGTGATTCGCGCATTCCAGGCACTACAAACTAAAAAGGTAGTGAATCCATTGAAAAAACATTGTAACATTCCATTGTAATTGACTTAAATATGAAAATATTAGCAGTAAATTGGGCTGATGCCTTCAATGTAGTTTTTTTCTCTATCACAATGGTATTCGTTTTACTTATATTGATTGTGGTTGTTTTGAACCTTTTCAGCAGGGTGGTAGCACCAAAAGTTCGTGTCCCAAAAAAAATGATCGAGGGTGATGCTGATTCAGTTCAACCAACCGAAAAAGAATATGTTGAAGATCACTTATCGAGCGGCGACAGTGCAGCCATAGCCTTGGCTTTGCATTTATTTTATGCCGAAGTACACGACGAGGAAAGCGCTGTTATCACAATCAAAACTGTCGAAAGGCGTTACTCCCCATGGAGTTCTAAAATTTATGGTTTAAATAATCTGGTAAAATAATTATTATGAAGAAATTCAAATTTAAAATAGATGGCAGTGAATACGAAGTTGCAATCAACGAAATAGAACACAACATTGCCGAAATCGAAGTGAACGGAACGCCGTTCACTGTAGAAATTGAAAAACAGGAAAAAGCATCGTCGATGAGCACCATGAGCCGCAAACCGGCAGGAAAAGTGGCTGCCATTAAAACGCCTGCGCGTTCGGTAGTGGCAAATGCCATCAAGGCTCCGCTTCCGGGCAGCATTATGAAAGTACTTGTAAGCAATGGTCAACAGGTAAAACGTGGCGATGTATTGCTCACCATGGAATCGATGAAAATGGAAAACAACATTCTTGCCGAGCACGATGGCATCATCCGTCACATACATGTACAACCGGGTCAAAGCGTAATGCAGGATGACATATTGATTGATTTTGAAGGTACAGACACTGAAATTCCTGTAGCTCAACCTACAAAAACAACTAACGCCACAGAAGCGCCGAAACCGGCAGCTGCTCCGGCACCAAAGTCATCGGGCGTTGCTAAACCAGTAAAATCGCCACTTCCTGGAAGCGTAATAAAAGTAGCGGTTAAAGTAGGTCAGCAAATAAAACGCGGTGATTTACTGCTTACACTCGAATCGATGAAGATGGAAAACAGCATTTTAGCCGAAAAGGATGGAGTTGTAAAGAATATTCATGTGCAAGCAGGTCAGAGCGTAATGCAGGACGATTTATTGCTTGATATTGAATAAATACTTGTAATTAAGAGAATATAAAATGAAGACAAAAAAGAATATTTTAATTTTATTTGCTTTTCTGCTTGCAAGTATCACCATGTCGGTAGGGGCACAAACTGTTGCCCCTGACTCTGCCCTTGTAGCAGCTACCGAACAGGTAAGTGCAGATACTTCGGGCTCGGGCTTATCCTATGTCGAGGAAAGTTTGATGAATTTTCTGTCGAGCACAGGTTTTGCCGGACTCACATGGGAAACTATAGTTATGATAATCATCGCTTGCGTATTGTTGTATCTGGCCATTGTGAAACAGTTTGAGCCTTTATTGCTCCTGCCAATTGCTTTTGGTATGTTACTCACCAATCTGCCGGGCGCAGGCATGTTCAACGGTGACTTATTTGCCGGCGGACATGTACATTGGGAATCATTTGTTCAAAAAGGCGGTATGCTCGACTACCTTTATCTTGGCGTAAAACTCGGTCTCTATCCAGGTCT
>JAYFRI010000182.1:0-34923 GCA_034926015.1 Paludibacter sp.
CTTCGTTTACATCGAGTTTTTCAATATAAAAAATCAATTCCTGTTCTAATCTGTTTTTATCGTAATCTATTTTATCAGAGATATTTTGAAGATTCTCATCGAGGCGGGCTTTAATTTTTTCCACACGCTCTTGTTCGAATGGTTCAATTTCGTAAAGCAATTGGTCGATACGGGCTATTTTGGTTTTAAAAACATTTTCCAACGATTTACCTTCCTGAATGCGAAAAGCAATCAATTGCTGAATGGCCTGACGCATTGCATTACGTATTTCGAGCCATTCATCTTCATCCAGTTCCGCCGTTTCGGTTTTCATAGCATCCGGAAGTCGAAGCAGTACTTCAAACCAATTTTCAGGAACACTAATTCCCATATTTTCAGACATTTGAACGATTTGATTGTAATATGACTCAATCACCGTCTGATTAAAAGTGGATACCGATTCTTTTCCGGAATTGTCGATATATAGAACAAAATCAATCTTACCACGCTCAAGTTGTTGCGAAATTTCATTCCGTATTTCAATGTCTTTTTCACGATACAGCCCTGATAGTCTGGTAGAAACATCAAGTTGTTTACTATTAAGCGATTTAACTTCAACAACAATTTTTTTATTATTGTATTCGCAGGTGGCTTTTCCAAAGCCGGTCATCGATTGAATCATTTTGTCTTTATTTTTGAATACTGATTATTGATTTGCAAAAGTACTATTTTTATTTTTAATGCACTTAATTTAGATGCAAATCAACAAAATACTATCGAAAACCACTTTTTTTGTATCAGTTTAATTTAATATTGCTGATTTTTGTTTTAAATAAAAAATGTTTATACCTTTGTTCTTCTAAAAAACAATAAACAAAAATGAAATCGACTCTATCAGTTTTTTATTGGCGTAGCTGGCAAGTTTCTGACACCGAACAATAAGGTTTTGTTTGTTGTGAATTTTTCAATTATTGAATCATCCACTATAAAAGCCTGTTGTTTAAATAAAAACAACAGGCTTTATTTTTAGATTTTTTGCTTGATTATTAACTCAAAAATTATAACATAATGGCTAACAGGAAGAAATTTATTTTACAAGAAAACGAATTACCAACTCAATGGTATAATATTCAGGCTGATATGCCTAACAAGCCAATGCCCATCTTACATCCGGGAACGAAACAAGCTATGAAGGCAGAGGATTTATATCCGATTTTTGCCCAGGAGCTTTGCCATCAGGAACTAAATCAGACCGATCCATGGATTGATATACCCGAAGAAGTGCTTGAAAAATTAAAAATCTATCGTCCCACTCCATTGGTTCGTGCCTATGAACTTGAAAAAGCGCTCGATACTCCTGCACATATCTATTTTAAAAATGAAAGTGTAAGTCCGGTGGGTTCTCACAAGTTAAATTCTGCTTTAGCTCAGGCTTATTATTGTAAAAAAGAAGGAGTTACAAACATAACTACCGAAACAGGTGCAGGTCAATGGGGAACAGCTTTATCATTCGCGGCTAAAGCATTCGGACTGGAACTTGCTGTTTACATGGTAAAAATAAGCTATGAGCAAAAACCATATCGCCGTTCGCTGATGCAAACCTGGGGAGCACAAGTTATTGCTTCGCCAAGTATGTCGACCAAGGCCGGACGCAAAATTATTACTGAACATCCAGGTTATCAGGGTAGTTTAGGAACTGCTATTTCTGAGGCTATCGAACTGGCTATGAGCACTCCTAATTGTAAATATACCTTAGGAAGTGTATTGAATCATGTGTCGCTTCATCAAACCATTATCGGACAAGAAGCTGAAAAACAGATGGAAATGGCCGGAGAATACCCCGATGTCGTGATTGGTTGCTTTGGTGGTGGGTCAAACTTCTCTGGTATTGCTTTTCCGTTTATGCGTCACACAATTAAAGAAGGTACTAAAACACGATACATTGCAGCCGAACCGGCATCGTGCCCCAAACTGACACGCGGAAGATTTGAATACGACTTTGGCGATGAAGCTGGTTATACTCCGCTTTTGCCAATGTATACGCTGGGACATAATTTTGCTCCAGCTCATATACATGCAGGTGGACTTCGTTATCATGGAGCAGGAACAATTGTGAGCCAATTGATGAAAGACGGTTTAATGGAAGCTGTTGATATAAAACAACTTGATTCATTTAAAGCTGGTGTTCTCTTTGCTCAGACTGAAGGTATAGTTCCGGCTCCGGAATCGGCCCATGCCATTGCTGCTGCAATAGACGAGGCCTTGAAGTGTAAAGAAGAAGGAACTCAGAAAACCATTTTGTTCAATCTTTCGGGTCATGGACTTGTAGATATGTCGGCTTATGATCAGTATCTTGCCGGTGATTTAATCAACTACTCTCTTTCTCAGGAAGATATTGACAAAAATATAGATCTACTTGAAAAGTTAGCATAAAAACGGAGCTAATATCAAAATAATTTGCTAATTGATAAAAAAAGGGTTTCGAACTAAAAAATTCGAAACCTTTTTTTATCAATTACTTTCTTTCTCTACATTTAATATCTCCTCTTTATCATAATCAATATGGGTAATTAGTCGTAATGAAGTATCTTTTGTAAAATAACTCCAGCCCCAATTAAAAAAGATAACTATCTTATTACGAACACTTAATATCAACATTAGATGTAAAAACATCCAAACATACCATGCCAACGGCCCTTTGAATTTCAAGAAAGGAAACTCTACAACGGCTTTATGTTTGCCCACAGTAGCCATCATTCCCAAATCGTTGTATTCGTATTCTTTGAGTTTGTTTTCTTTGTTTTTCAATACTCTTAAAATATTTTTCCCAAGATTTTTTCCTTGATTAATAGCTACATTAGCTACCTGAGGATGTCCATTCGGATATTTCGGAGTTTCCATATACGCAATGTCGCCCAACGCATAAATATTATCAAAACTCTTAAGTTTATTAAATCGGTCGACAATATAACGGTTACGTACAATGTCATCCTGTTTGAGACCATCTATTATGTTTCCGGTAACGCCGGCAGCCCAAATCACGTTTTTGGTTGGAATCTTCTCCCCGGTATTCAGAGTGGCTATGTTTCCGTCGTACGATGTCAGCAAAGTTTCGGTTCTTACGATGACACCTAAATCTTTAAGATACTTGTTCGAAGCTTCTTTCGAAACATCGCTCATATTGTTCAATGTACTTTTGCTGCCTTCGAGCAAAATTATATTGAATTTAGAAAAATCTATATTGTGATAGTCTTTGGGTAATACATTGTTTTTGAGCTCGGCAAATGCTCCTGATAATTCCACACCTGTGGGACCACCGCCTACAATAATTATATTCATCCACGCTTGTTTGTCCTCGGGACGCGCAAATATCTCTTTCTCGAAACTAAAAAGAATTTTATTTCTGATCTCAATAGATTCCTGTGTCGTTTTCATCGAAAAAGCATGTTCACTCATCTCTTTATTTCCAAAAAAATTTGTTTTACAGCCGGTTGCAATTATCAAATGATCGTATGAAACAGTTCGGTCGTAAGCCGTCATTAATTTATTTTCCTCAGGAATAATTTTAATGATATCGGCCATTCTGAAATCTATGTTCTTGTTATTCTGAAAAATTTTACGGAACGGGAACGAAATACTTGATGGTTCGAGCCTTCCGCTGGCTACCTGATAAAAAAGTGGTTGGAACTGATGATGATTCTGTTTGTCAACTAAAACAACCTTTAATTCGGATTTACGCAATGTTTTGGCCAATTGCAAACCAGCAAAACCTCCACCAATAATAACAACTCTATCTCCTTTTTTAAACCCTGATAAACTCATATCTGTAACTAATTAATTATTTATACAAACTGAACAAATTATAAAACATAAAGTTGAGAATAAAAGAATTTTTTCTTTAATTGAGCTTGTTATACTGTTTTAATTCTGAAAAAAACAAAAACACGGTATATGAAATAATATATTTATCTTTGCAAAAGAATAGCAAGCCGGTTTGTCGCCTTATTTTATTGATAAGGAGGAAAGTCCGGGCAACAAAGAGCACCATATTTCTTAACGGGAAGCTGTTCGCGAGAGCAGAGTAGTGTAACAGAAAATAACCGCTCCATAAACACTTTAGCTTTGTTTCCTCTCCGTATGGAAAGGAAATCAAGAGCTTGTGAATTTGGAGTAAGGGTGAAAAGGCGGGGTAAGAGCCCACCGGTACTATTGGTGACAATGGTAGCCGTACACCTTATGGGTTGCAAGATCATGTATACCGGCGTATGTAGGATGGCTCGTCCGATGCCGGGGGGTAGATTGCTGGAGATACAGGGCGACCTGTGTACTAGATAAATGACAAACACTTTGTTTCGGCAAAGAACAGAACCCGGCTTACAGGCTTGCTGTTTTTTTTCAAAAAAACTAATTGCGTGTTTTATGCTTAAATTTATCCGCTTTTTTACCGATATTTATAAATTTATGCGCTTTGATATCTGGCGCATAACTGAATACGAATTATCTCGTACAAGGCGGTTTCTTTATCGTTTGGTGAAAATAGTAATACTTGCTACCAGAGGATTTATTAAAGACAGGTTAAACGTAAAAGCCTCGGCCCTCACTTACTCTATACTTTTTGCCTTGGTGCCAATGGTTGCGCTGATAATTGCTATTGGCAAAGGTTTTGGAGTAGAAGAACTTATCGAAAAATGGCTTCAGGATTCGTTTGTAGCACAGGCCGATATGATACCTACAGTAATGGGGTTCGTAAAACGATATCTCGAAACAACCCAGGGAGGTCTTTTTATAGGTGTTGGAATCGGGATTCTTTTGTACTCTGTTATGAACTTCTTTATGCAGGTAGAGCTTGCCTTCAACGAAATATGGCAGGTGAAAAAATCAAGATCTGTTATAAATCAGTTTACTATGTACTTTTCGGCCATGTTTATCATTCCGATACTCATTGCTATTTCAAGTGGATTGTCTATTTATGTAAATACTATTCTTACCGAATCTTTTCTGTATAGTTTGCTGAGTCCTGTTTTGCGTTTTGGTGTTTATTTTGCTCCTTATTTTATCAATTGGGTCATTTTCACAATCATGTACCTGGTGATTCCAAACACCAGAGTGAAATTTGTAAATGCAATGATTGCAGGAATAATTGCCGGGTCTGCATTTCAGATTTTTCAGATTTTATACATCAACGGCCAGGTTTACCTCTCGCGTTACAACGTTGTGTATGGTAGCTTTGCTGCTATACCGTTGTTGCTTTTATGGATTCAGATTTCCTGTCTCATTGTATTGCTGGGAGCCGAAATTTCCTATGCTTCGCAAAATATTCAGAATTATGAATATGAGATCGATTCCAGAAATATAAGTCATCGCTACAAAAACTTCCTCTCACTTTTTATTACTTATGTCATTGTAAAACAATATGAATCTCAATCACCTCCATTATCATCGAACCAAATTGCAGCTGAATATAGATTACCAATAAGGCTTGTGAATAATATTCTCTCCAAACTGACAGAAGCCAACGTATTGATTGAGGTATTTTATGATGCGAAACGACTAAAAACCTATCAACCTGCCATCGACATTCATCAACTGACAATAAATTTATTATTCGATAAACTGGAATCGCATGGTTCCGAGAACTTTTTGACGAACAAAAATGAACTGCTTGACACTTTTTGGCATAAAACAAATGAAATACGACAAAAATCGGAATTAATGGCTGAAAAAATATTGATAAAAGATATTTGATATTTTAAATATGGAAAAGTAATACATTTATCTGTATATCTGAATTTTAAATAAATACTCTTTTTCTACAGGCTTCAACTAAATGCGCTTCGGGTAATATCGGAGCGTTTTTTGTATAAAGCAATCGCACTAAATATTTAACGCAGCTCAGACATTTCCAAATAAAAATAAGTATCTTTGTCGGTATTTTTTCAAAATTACACTGACAGATAAAATAAAACATAACTAATATATCATGGGATTTAATGACGTTTTAAAGAAATTTTTCGGTAACAAAGCTCAACGCGATCTTAAAGAAATAGAACCATATGTAGAAAAAGTAAAACTAGCCTATGCGTCTATTAAAAACTTATCGAACGATGAACTAAGAGCAAAATCAGAAGCTCTGAAACAACAAATCAAGGAGTTTGTTGCTCCGGAAATTGCAAGGATAGCTGAACTAAAAGCATCTATTGAAGATGTTGAGATTAATCTTCGCGAAAAAATATATGCCGAAGTTGATAAACTTGAAAAAGAAGTAACCGAAAAATACGAAGTAGTGTTGGAAGAAATCCTTCCGGTTGCTTTTGCAATCATAAAAGACACTGCCCGTCGTTTAAGCGAAAATGCCGAAATTATTGTAAATGCTACCGATTTCGACCGTGATTTAGCAACAAAACACGATTTTGTATACATTCAGGGCGATAAAGCCCATTATAAAAACCAGTGGACTGCCGGCGGAAACCTTATTAAATGGGAAATGGTACATTACGATGTACAGCTGTTTGGTGGTGTTGTTTTGCACAAAGGTAAAATTTCTGAAATGGCAACCGGTGAAGGTAAAACTTTGGTAGCCACCTTACCTGTATTTCTTAATGCATTGACTCACAATGGAGTTCATGTTGTTACTGTCAACGATTATTTGTCGAAACGTGACTCGGAATGGATGGGACCACTTTATATGTTCCATGGTTTATCGGTGGATTGTATTGACAAACACCGTCCGAACTCCGAAGAACGCCGACAGGCATATATGGCCGATATCACTTTTGGTACTAACAACGAATTTGGTTTCGATTATCTGCGCGATAACATGGCTACAAGTCCGGCCGACCTGGTACAACGGAAACATAATTACGCTATTGTGGATGAGGTGGATTCTGTTCTTATTGACGATGCCCGAACTCCTTTGATTATTTCTGGACCTGTACCTAAAGGCGATGACCAACTTTTCGAAGAATTACGTCCAAAAGTAGAAAGACTTGTAAATACACAAAAAAATCTGGCAACCAAATATTTAGCTGATGCCCGTAATTTATTAAAATCGGAAGACAAAAAACAGCAAGAAGAAGGTGCGCTTGCGCTGTTCCGTTCATACAAAGGAATGCCCAACAACAAACCTTTGATTAAATTCCTAAGCGAACAAGGTATAAAAGCCCAGTTACTTAAAACTGAGGAGTTTTATATGCAGGAAAACAACCGGAATATGCATATTGCTACTGATCCTTTATATTTTGTTATCGATGAAAAAAATAAATCAATCGAACTTACCGACAAAGGAATTGATCTGATTACAGATGACAGCGAAGATGCTCAGTTCTTTATTTTACCTGATGTTGGTAGCTTGGTAGCTGATATCGAAAAAGATAAAAGTCTATCGCCTGAAGAACGTCAGAATAAAAAAGACGAGATCAATCAAAATTACGCAATCAAATCAGAACGTGTACACACTATAAATCAATTGCTTAAAGCCTACTCTTTGTTCGAAAAAGATGTAGAATACGTTGTGATTGAAAACAAGGTAAAAATTGTTGACGAACAAACCGGTCGTATTATGGAAGGTCGTCGGTATTCGGATGGCTTACATCAGGCCATCGAAGCCAAAGAACGTGTAACCATTGAAGCTGCGACACAAACATTTGCAACAATTACGTTGCAAAATTACTTCCGCATGTACCACAAACTATCAGGGATGACCGGTACAGCCGAGACAGAAGCAGGTGAATTATGGGACATCTACAAACTCGATGTGGTGGTAATCCCTACCAATCGTCCCATTGCCCGAAACGATATGGAGGACCGTGTTTACAAAACAAAACGTGAAAAATACCAGGCTGTAATCGAGGAGATTGATAAACTTGTTGCCGCCGGACGACCCGTGTTAGTCGGAACCACTTCTGTAGAAATATCGGAATTACTTAGCCGAATGCTGAATGGCCGAAAAATAAAACACAACGTATTGAATGCCAAGCTACACCAGCGCGAAGCCGACATTGTAGCCGAAGCAGGACAAAAAGGAATTGTAACCATTGCTACCAACATGGCTGGTCGTGGTACCGATATTAAACTGACTCAGGAAGTAAAAGATGCAGGAGGTTTGGCTATTTTAGGTACCGAGCGCCACGAAAGCCGTCGTGTCGACCGCCAGTTACGTGGACGTGCCGGACGTCAGGGCGATCCAGGCTCTTCGGTTTTCTATGTTTCGCTCGAAGATGAATTAATGCGTTTATTTGGTTCCGAACGTATCTCGGGTATAATGGACAAGCTTGGTTTCGAAGAAGGTGAAATGATTGAACACTCCATGATATCGAAATCAATTGAACGTGCACAAAAAAAAGTAGAAGAAAATAACTTTGGTATACGTAAACGACTTCTCGAATACGATGATGTGATGAATTCTCAGCGTGAAGTTATTTACAGTAAACGCTTACACGCACTTATGGGTGAACGTATTGGCGTTGATATCACCAATATGATATATGATGTTGCTGAAAGTACGGTAGAAAGTGCAAAAAATAGTAACGACTTCGATTTATTGAACGAAGACCTGCTTAAAGTTTATGCAATGGAAGCTCCGTTCGACAAGGACACTTTTTCTTCAACAAGAAGCAATGAACTTGTACATCAGGTAGCAGAAGCAGCTTTAGCCACTTTTAAACGTAAAATGGACAAATTAGCAGGCGTAGCTTATCCTGTAATTAAACAAGTTTACGAAAAGCAAGGTCAACAATACGAAAACATACTGGTTCCGGTAACAGATGGAAAGCGTGTTTTTAATGTAACAACTCATCTAAAAACAGCCTACGACACTCAAGCCAAGGAAGTTATAAAATCATTCGAAAAACAAACTTTACTTTATGTAATCGATGATGAATGGAAAGAACACCTTCGCCAGCTGGATGAACTGAGAAATTCGGTTCAAAATGCAAGTTATGAGCAGAAAGATCCATTATTAATCTATAAATTAGAATCTTATGGCTTGTTCAAAGAAATGATTGATGCAATGAACCGTAAAGTATTATCGATCTTAATGCGCGGACAAATTCCAATCAGGGAACCCGAACAAGTAAGAGAAGCACGTCCGACACAAAGAATGGACTTAAGCCGCTTAAGAACTCAAAAAGACGAAATTTCGAGCAATAGGCCAGCTTCGCAAGATCCAACCAAGCAGGATACCCGAGAGCTACAACGCAGCGAACCAATCCGTGTTGAGAAAAAAGTAGGCAGAAATGATCTTTGTCCTTGCGGTAGCGGAAAGAAGTATAAGAATTGCCATGGTGCAAATTAATTCATAATCAAAAGGCTAAAACCAGAAAAGTAAATATTACATTGCTGGTTTTAGCCTTGATTTTCAACTCACTCTATAAACATTATTATGCTTTTAAACTATATTACATGGAATGTAGACCCTGAATTATTCAGTATAGGTTCTCTCACTGTTCGTTGGTACGGTTTGTTGTGGGCTATTGGGATTTGGCTGGCTTTAGTTGTAGTCCAGAAACTTTATAAAAACGAGAAATTACCAGATGTTTGGATAGATAAACTATTCATATATACAGTTATAGGAACAATTGTTGGAGCACGTTTAGGACACTGTTTCTTTTATGAGTGGAAGCCGCTTACTGAGCCTGTTAGCTTCCTTGGTATCACATTTAATTACGGCAATCATTATCTTTCACATCCCTGGGAATTATTATATGTGTGGAGAGGTGGTTTAGCGAGCCACGGAGGCGCCATTGGAATTCTGATATCAACATACCTTTACAATAAAAATGTATCAAAAAAAGGATTTATATGGGTGCTCGACCGCTTGGTAATAGGCGCTGCTCTTACAGGAGCCGCTATTCGTCTTGGTAACCTTATGAATTCTGAAATATATGGTAGTGCGACCTCACTTCCCTGGGGATTTATTTTTGTTCGCGACGGACAAACTGAACCAATGCACCCAACGCAGATTTACGAAATGCTTTATTGTTTAGTAACATTTGGCATTATCTGGTGGTTATACTGGAAGAAACAAGCCTTCAAAAAAACAGGGTTAATATTCGGCGTGTTTTTAATTGGTATTTTTGGAACCCGCTTTCTGCTTGAATTTATAAAATTGAATCAGGAAGCTTTTGAATCGGGTATGTTGCTGAATATGGGGCAAGTACTAAGCATACCTTTTATAATTTGGGGTATTTGGTTGATAATGAAAAGCTCAAAAACAGTTCCGGCTACAAAATAATTTCTGATTTAAAGTATAATTAAAATACTTATTATGAGCAAAAAGAAAAGCATCTCCGACTATACCAAAGTAAAACCTTACAACGAAAGCGAGGACAAAACTCCGCAATTGTCGAGAATGTTTAATACTATTTCGGGGCAGTACGACAAATTTAATGATATTATGTCGTGGGGCATGGCACGTATTTGGCGAAAAAGAGCGCTAAATACGTTAAAACCATATGATCCTAAACAAATTATAGATATAGCCACTGGAACAGGAGATGTAGGAATAAAAGCCTTCAAATATCTTCAGCCTGAGCACGTTACAGGAGTTGATATTTCTGACAAAATGATGGAAATTGGTACTAAGAAAGTAGAAAAAGCCGGACTTTCGGGCAAAATTCATTTTGAAATTCAGGATTGCGCTTCGCTTACTTTCCCCGATAACAACTTTGATGCAGCAACCATTTCTTTTGGAATTCGCAATTTCGAACGATTGAATGAAAGTTTACAGCAGATTTACAGGGTTTTAAAACCAGGCGGACATCTGCTTATTATCGAAATGAATGAGCCTCAAAAAGGCTTCTTACTCAAAGCATACCAACTATATACCCGCGTTTTTGTTCGTATGACGTCAAAGTATTTGTCGACTGATAGTAGGGCTTACGATTATTTAACCGCTTCGATGCACGCTTTCCCGAACGGAAAAAACCTGATTGCAATTTTACAACAAAATAATTTTAAACTGATTAAATACCGCAGTTTTACCTTTGGTGTTTGTAGTATGTATCTTGTTGAGAGATAATAAACTATATTTTGGGATTGCCTTTCAACAAATTTAGTTATTAATCTGCATCATAGGTTTTTTCCTAAACTAAAATGCATAGATTCTAAATTTCAAGCTTGCCTATGATGTCATTCACATCATTATAATTGTGACGCTGCAGATATTCATCAATCCCATCTAAAACACTCATTGTTACCGTGGGATCGATGAAGTTGGCTGTACCAATCTGGATAGCGGTGGCACCCGCCAACAAAAACTCAATAGCATCCGTAGCATTCATTATTCCACCCATTCCGACTACAGGAACTTTGACTGCCTGAGCCACTTGCCAAACCATTCTGAGCGCAATTGGTTTCACTGCTGGCCCCGATAAACCACCTGTAATCGTCGAAAGTACCGGTTTTCGTTGCTCAGCATTGATCGCCATACCTAAAATCGTATTAATCAATGATATAGAATCGGCTCCTTCCGACTCAACAGCTAAGGCTATTTCTGCTATATCTGTAACATTTGGCGAAAGCTTCACCATAAGTTCATTTTCATACACCATTCGCACAGCCTTAACTACCTGAGCAGCAGACAAACAGCTTGTCCCAAAAGCCATTCCACCTTCTTTTACATTCGGACATGAAATATTTAATTCAATTCCAGGCACGTTTGGCAAATCATTTAACTTTTCGGCAGTTATAATGTAGTCTTCAATAGTAGAACCGGACACATTCACAAATATACTTGTATCGAAATCCTTTACAGTTGGATAAATGTGATCAATAAAATAGTCAATACCTTTATTTTGCAGTCCCACAGCGTTTAACATGCCGGAAGGAGTCTCAGCCATACGAGGATATGGGTTGCCCTGACGCTCGCGAAGAGTAGTACCCTTCACAATTATACCCCCAATTCGCGACATATCAACAAAGTCTAAGTACTCGGTACCATAGCCAAAAGTTCCCGATGCAGTCATCACCGGATTTTTCAAATGTAATTTACCTAATTTTACTTTTAAATTTGCCATTTTAGTTTTGTAATATTAAAAACTGGTCCCTCGGTACAAACACATAAATTTCCTTCGGTAGTATCCGTCACACAACATAAACACGACCCAATTCCGCAGGCCATCGTATTTTCCAAAGATACTTCGCAAAATACGCTATTTTTAAGCGCATACGAGGCTACAGCTTTCATCATTGGCGTTGGACCACAGGAGTAAATATAATCGAAATTTGAGGCACTGAGGACCGAATGCTGGGTAACAAAACCTCTTTCACCATGCGTACCATCTTCAGTAGTAGTGTAAACTTTTCCGTATTGCTCAAATTCACAAAGTTGCAGTAAATTGTCTTTCGATCTGCCTCCGAGCAAAAAATTACATTGATAACCTTTTTTGTGTAAATATGCACCCCAGAAAAGCAGAGGAGCAATACCAACTCCACCGCCAATCATTAGAATATTGGCATCTTTAGTGTGAGGTAAGGTAAAACTATTGCCAAGCGGTAAAATAAGGTTTACAAGATCGCCCTGTTTCAGCGTTGATAATTTAGCAGTTCCTGCGCCTACGATTTGCACCAAAAGCCAAAGTTCATTCCTATTATAATCAACATAATTTATCGAGATAGGACGCCTTAAAAAGGTGGTGGGTGCATTATCTACCCGAACTTCAACAAATTGGCCGGGTAGCATTTCAGGCAACTGTTCTTTCGAGGTCAAAATAAGTAGAAAATATTGACTGTTAAGCGTTTTATTTTCCTTTACAATCAAATCGAGTATGAATTTCTTCATTTGTTGTTATATTGTTTGTGTATCAGCGAAATATAATAGCTGAATAGCTAATAAAATGGAGAATATAATTCATGCAAAAGTACACAAATATCCCGATACATCAAAGCCTCAGGACGTATGATAAAAGTCATTTTATAGCAATACAATAAAAAACATGTATATGCAAAAGAGTTATTATAAAAACAAAGGTTCAAAATAACTAAAGAGCTTCTGTCAGCTGATATACTATTTTACAAAAAAAAAGGATTTGAATAGTGAAAATTTATGGCTGAAATTCATTTCCTCTTCCTGACTATTGTCTGTTCGAGTTAAATTCTTCGAACGTGTTATCGGTATAGTAAATAATAATTCTTTTCACGCTTCTTGGTGGTTCTAATTTTAAGTTCAGGTCCTGAACAGGAGCCACCGAAGGCAAAATTTGAGCCGGAGCTGCCAGGACATCAATTTTTTTTTGGTTGACATCAAAAGCCGTTTCGTTTTTTAAGCTGTTTTTTGTACTATAATCTTCTGATTTCAATTGACTTTCCTCAATAGAATCGAACAAAGTAGGCGTTTGAGAATGCTTTTCCTGGCGATACATTGTCCCACTGTCCAAAATAAGCCATTCTGGATTGATTGTACGAAAGCGATTCATGATTTTTTTTAGTACATCAAGGCTGGGTTTATTTCTTCCATTAAGAATATGAGATAAAGTAGAACCTTGTATACCGATTTCGGTAGCAAACTGAGCAGAGTTCAAATTTTCAACCTGCATAATTTTTTCAATTTTGTCCTTGTCGTCCATATTACATTATAGTTTTGTGAATAACTTTTGTTATTACCGTTGTACAAAGATATGTGAAGTATTTCACATATGCAAATCAATTACAATTGTATTTTATTTACAAACACACATTCACATAAGTAATTACTTATTTTATTTGATACTTTTGTAATAAATGTATTATTTAATTGTTTAATAGTACTATAGACCAATATATAGGCAGAATTTAGTAATTAAAGTTTAAATATAGATATAAATCGGTATATATATTGATATGCAAGCATTTATATTTTATATTTACATATTATCGTATTTTTTAGTAGTATATTTTACATTCGTAACTATTCTATTTAAGTAAAAATTCATATATAAAATGTATTTTGCTGATTTTAATATATTTATGATTATAATATAGTAATTATACCTCTAAAATATAATGTTGTTTTACAGATATAAATTTAAGTACATTAGTAAAAGGTTTACAACAACAATTGCAAACACAGACTATTTCCAGTTGATGTATATTTGTAGACTTCCTCGCTATTTCACAGATGTTTTATCTTACTTATGTGAATTCACTAATTAAATCCAATGTAATTTAATGATTACTCTGTTTCATTTTTTTTCAAAAACTTAAGTGTGTATGGTAATACAAAAATGTACACTAAAACCAATGATTTCAACAGAAGCAACCATAATATTTAGATGATGAAAAAATAACAAACAAAAAAAGCACAATATATCTATGATATACTGTGCTTTACAATAAAAATAAGTACGTGAGAATTCAATAATTCGAATTTCATGCCCCTCTATCCTTATTTATTGAAATGATAGAGCAAAAAAAGAGTCCGAACTAAAAGTCCGGACTCTTTTCAAAGTTCAATTTCACTATTCGTTTGCGGCAGGTAAATTAGCCAATTCCTGATCGACCAAAATGCGACCACAATATTCACAAACAATAATTTTTTTACGAAGTCGAATGTCGAGTCTACGCTGAGCAGGAATTTTATTGAAACATCCTCCACAAGCATCGCGCTGCACATAAACTACAGCCAAGCCATTGCGGGCATTTTTACGAATTCGTTTAAAGGCTGCAACCAATCGTGGTTCAATCATGGATTCGATCTGTTTTGCTTCTTCGCGCAATTTCTCTTCTTCCTGTTTTGTTTCAGCAACTATTTCGTTTAACTCGCCTTTCTTTTGATCTAAATCGAGTTTACGTTCTGCTAATTGATCGATCGTTGCTTTTTGTTCGGCAGTTTTTGACTCTTTTAAAGCTGTGAACTCACGAATTCTCTTTTCGCACAACTCTATTTCTAAAGTCTGGAATTCAATTTCCTTGGACAAGTTATCATATTCCCGGTTATTCCGAACGTTTTCTTGTTGTTCTTTATAACGATTAATTTTTATACGGGCTTCTTCTATTTCGAATTTTTTACTTGAAATTGTAGATTGAATTTCAGCAATCTCTGACTCAAAATGTTCGAGACGAGTATTCAACCCAATTATTTCGTCTTCTAAGTCTTGTACTTCGAGTGGTAATTCTCCGCGAAGAATTTTTATTTCATCAATTTTTGAAACAACTTTTTGAAGATCGTACAAAGCAAATAGTTTTTCTTCAACGGTAATTTCTTTTTCTGCTTTAGTTTCTGTAGCCATACTGATTACAAATAATTTATGGGATTTGTTTTAATATCTGAAATTTGGACTGCAAATGTAGGCATTTTTTTTGTAATTATCTCATAAAAAATGTCTTTTGTGAATTGTTCGCTTTCATAATGACCAATATCAGCAATGATGATACGATTTTCAGCATCGAAAAATTCATGATATTTAAAATCGCCTGAAATGAATATATCTGCTTCGGCAGCAATGGCAGCATGCACCAACGAACTACCTGAACCTCCGCACAAAGCTACTTTTTTTATTTTTTTGTTAAGCAGATTTGTATGACGAATGATATCAAGCCTGAAAACTGCTTTAATTTTTGTAAGAAAATCAAGTTCGTTTTCTGCTTCAGGCAACTCGGCTATTACCCCCATTCCTACTCCATTCCATTCATTTTGAAGTTGATAAATATCGTAAGCCGGCTCTTCGTAAGGATGCGAACGTAAAAGTGCTTCGATCACTTTCGCTTTTAGAAATGCGGGAAGAATTACTTCAATTCTAACTTCTTTTTCGGTATGAAGTTCGCCTGGCAGTCCAACAAAAGGATTTGTCTGATCACCAGCTCTGAAAGTTCCCAGTCCTTCGCTATTGAAGCTACAAGCATCATAATTACCAATTGTTCCGGCCCCGGCCGCAAAAAGAGCATCGCGTACACTAAAAGCATGAAGCTGCGGCACAAAAGTTACTAATTTAAGCAACACACCCTCTTTCGGAATAAGTACCTGCTTATTTATCAGCCCAAGTTTATCGGCCATTCGGCCACTCACTCCATTTATCACGTTATCGATATTTGTGTGAGCAGCATAAATAGCAATATCATGCTTAATTGCTTTTATTACTGAACGTTGAACATCAGTACTTCCGGTTATTTTTTTTAAACCGCCAAAAATAAGCGGATGATGTGAGACAATCAGGTTAAAATTACCGGCTATTGCTTCATCTATTACAGCTTCAGTAATATCAATCGCAATAAGAACGCCCTTCACTTCCATGTTGCCGTTGCCAATTAAAAGGCCTACATTATCGTAGCTTTCTTTTAACACTAGTGGTGCTTCGGCTTCAATCAAACGGGTTACAGCGTGAACATTCATACTTATAATTTTACTTGAACTGATAAATAATTACTCTAGTCCTTCAATTTAAGCATTAACTACTTCTTCTTTTTCAGTTGATTTTTCAACTTCAACAAAAGAAGTAAAATTACTATTAATCAAAATATTATACCACGAAATAAGCTTACGAATATCGCTTGGATAGACACGTTCGCGATCGTATTCAGGAAGAATTTCGGCCATATATTTTCGTAATACATCGTTATCAGCTTTGGCATCGACCGAACATTTTGCACCATTTTCTTTCGCTTTTACTTTTTCAAATACTTCAGCCAAAGGTACTTCCTCTGCATCTGTGAAAATTGCAATATCTGATAGTGAAACTACTTTATCTTTTGAATAGGCAGGAATGCGTTTACCATCGATCAAAGATTCAACAATTAACATGTTTTTTCCTTGCGAAACCAATTTGAAAAGTCCGGGTTTTCCGGAAACTGAAAGAATCTCTTTTAACATAACTTGTTTATTATTTCTTTTCTTACTTATCGGTTAGTGAATTATGCACTTTAAGATAAGTAAGGAATTAACGATTTAAAAAATTATTTTTGAACCGACAAAAATAGTGTTTTTTTCTGTTTAAACAATTATTAGTTGAGGTAGCATTGCAATGCACTTCCTTAAGTTACTTTAAATGAATCTTTTTAATTCATTTAATTTTATTTTCCCTTCGTAAATTGCCTTTCCTGTGATAACCGCCGCAATTCCTGCTTCGTTGAGCAAATCTATGTCATTGACAGAACTTACACCACCACTTGCAATTAAGTACATTTCAGGTGCCTGACTTATCATTTTTTTGTATAATTCGATGGCAGGCCCCTGTAACATGCCATCCTTACTAATATCGGTGCAAATTACTTTTGTGATTCCTAAGGACATATAATTCAGCACAAAAGGCATTAATTTAATCTGTGTTGTTTCGGTCCAACCACCAACAGCAATTTTTTCATCTTTTACATCTGCACCAAGAATTATTTTTTCGGCTCCGTATTTTTCAATCCAGGAAATAAACGTATCGCGATTTCGAACGGCTACGCTCCCACCCGTCACCATTATTGCTCCTGATTCAAAGGCAATTCGCAAATCATCATCCGATTTGAGTCCCCCTCCGAAATCAACAATCAGATTTGTTTTTGATGCTATTTGCTCCAGCACTTTATGATTCACAATATGCTGTGCTTTTGCTCCATCCAGGTCGACTAAATGCAAACGGCGAATTCCTGCGTCGGCAAACATTCTGGCTACCTCGAGCGGATTTTCGTTATAAACTATTTTCTGATTATAATCGCCCTGCGAAAGGCGAACACATTTTCCATCGATTAAGTCGATGGCCGGAATAATCTCAATCACTATTAATTTTTTTTATGCTTAATAAATATGTTTCTTTTATCAATCGCCATTATACACTTTTTGTACATCGGTTAATTTAAGACATATAATTGAATTTCCTGACGAAAAAAACTCTTACAAAGAGTTGAATTTGTTAAAATATGAATTTCAGATATCAAACTAAAACCACCAAAGTAATAAAGCTACCACCACCAAAGCAGGAAGCATATTCATAATCCTCAGTTTCTTAATTTCCAATATATTAATTCCTAATCCTATAAGTAATATTCCACCAACGCTTGTAAGCCCCTGAATAATTTCCGGAGTAAAAAACCGACCTGCAGACATGGCTATCAGGGTAAGAATGGTTTGGAAAATAAACAACGGAATGGCCGAAATAATAACTCCAAAACCAAAAGCAGACGCTAAGAGTATAGCTGAGAAAAAATCCATTAACGATTTGGTAAACAATAAATCAGATGAACCTCCGGTGCCTTCCTGAATCGTACCAAGAATGGTCATCGATCCAATACAGAACAAAAGGAAGGCGGTAATCAGACCTTCGGAAAATTTATCGCTTCCAATGCGAAACTTTTTTTTCAGATATTCACTCAACTTTTCAGCTCCAGCTTCGATATTGAGCCATTCGCCCAACAAAGATCCCAAAGCCATGCTGGCTACCACTATTAAAATATGATCCATTTTAACTACCATAGAAATACCTATAGCCAAAGTAAATAAACCTACCGCCTGAAAATAAATTGTGGTAATTCGTTGAGGCATATTTTTTTTCAACAATAAACCTATAGCTCCTCCTACAATAACGGCAGCTGTATTTACAAGTGTTCCTATCATTTCGATTTATGATTTTCAGATATATTTAAGTTACAAAAGTAATAAAATTTAGCAAATTAGCTGCCATCACCAGGTCTGCGAAATACCGACAAAGAAAAAATCGCAGCAAAAAATCGCAAGTTATGATTTAATACTTCATCGGCTATTTAAATATCAAATTCTTTATTTTAAAATTATAAAGAGGACGAACCGCCTGCGTTTACAGACTCTTGGATGTATTATAAACGATATATTTCACAAATTTATACTGCGTTGTTACATCAAATTGGTACATAATATTTCAATTCATAACTACGCAAAAATACTAAAGATTTTTATTTGAAATTTATATTGCATTTCACAAATTGTTTACTAACTTAGCATTTGAAAAAATCAAACAAGAACAATATTTAACAGGCTTTCTGAAAGAATTTTAACCCTCAGGTTCTTTTCTGATCTATAAGTAAAAAAAGTGTATGGTATCATTTCTATATCGTATTGCACAGGTCTACTATCAACAATTCGACTCAGAGATAAGCCGTTTCACATTCGTTTTTCCCAATCGCAGAGCGGGCATTTTTTTCAGATATTACCTATCGACAATCACAGATAAACCTGTTTTTTCGCCAGAAATACTTACCATTGACGAATGTTTCGCATCCGCTTCCAATTATCAGTTGGCCGACCGGCTCAGTAATTTATTCAAAATCTATAAGATATACAAAGAACTTAGCAAAAGCGATGAAACTTTTGATTCGTTTGTATTTTGGGGCGAAATGTTGCTCAACGATTTTGAGGATATTGACAAATACAAAGTAGATGCCCGTCAGTTATTCACCAACATTACCGAACTGAAGGAGATTGATCAGCTTTTCAACGTCTTCAGCGAAAAACAACTTGAAGCCATTCGCCAATTCTGGAAAAACTTTGTTCCTGTAACTGAGGGTAAAACGACAGAGGAGTTTATTTCGATATGGAAAATTCTATACCTTGTATACGAGCAATTTCATGCCGAACTAAAAGCTGAAGGAACAGCCACTGAAGGAATGATTTGCAGAGATGTAGTGGAAAGGCTTGATAATCGCTCTGAAATAGAGGCATGGAACGATAAGCAATTTATTTTCATAGGCTTCAATGCACTTAACCCTTGTGAGAAAAGCCTGATGAGTGCACTTCAAAAGCGTGGGCAAGCCGATTTTTACTGGGATTACGAAGCAAATGAGCTGAGAGATATTAACAATCCGGCTGCGTATTTCTTTGCGGAAAACACGTCTGTCTTTCCATCAAAATTCAGTATTGAACCGATAGTAACAGCAATTAACGAAAAAGATATTCAGCTAATTGCTGTGCCTTCGGCTGTGGGTCAAACACGGCAAGTTTATTCAATTCTCAATAATATATACCCCGAAACCGATCAAAACACGAGCTGGATCAACACAGCAGTTGTTTTACCGGACGAAAACTTATTGGTTCCATTGCTTCATGCCATCCCTGAGCAAATTCGGAAAGTGAATGTTACCATGGGTTACCCTATGAACGTAACCCCTGTTTCCGGATTGATTGAGCATATATTTGACCTGCAAAAACGACTACATGTTTCGGGTGGAAAAACCTCTTTTTATTTCCAATCGGTGATGAATATAATTAATCATCAATATATTACATTGCTTGCAGAGAATGAAGTAAAAGCAATCAGCAGTAAAATGATTCGTTACAACTGGGTTTATGTAAATGCCGATGAATTGACAACAAGCCAATTATTATCCATAATTTTTACTCCTCAAACCGATCCAAAAACTTTTTTGAGTTATTTGCTCGAAATAATGAATTTATTGCAAGAAGGCTGGAAAAAGCGTGAAGTTGAGTCTTCAAAATTTAGCTTAGAATCCGATTTTCTTTATCAATACTATATTTCAATCAACCGCATTGATGGCATCATTAAGAATCTACCTGAGATGATTGATTTGAGCATAGACACCCTGATAAAATTAATAAGACAGCTGACAAGTGGCATCACCATCCCATTCGTGGGAGAACCACTCGAAGGTTTGCAAATCATGGGAGTGCTTGAAACAAGAGGTATCGATTTCGACAATCTGATCATTACCTCATTTAACGAAGGCGTGTATCCTAAGAAAAATGCATCGAATAGTTTTATTCCTTACAACTTACGACGCGGCTTCAGCTTACCCACTTTCGAACATCATGATGCCATTACTTCATATAACTTTTACAGACTTATACACAGAGCCAAACGCATTTTCTTCCTTTACGATTCCAGAACCGAAGGTATGCAAACCGGTGAGATAAGCAGATTTATTCATCAGTTGATTTATCATTATGGTGTCAACATAAAAAAGAAGAATGTCAACTTCGATATTTCATTTGGCGGCGCCAAGGTGATTCAAATCACTAAAACGCCTGCGATAATGAAAAAACTGGACGCGTTCAGCTCGGAAGATGAGAATGCTTCGGCTTTATCGGCCAGCTCGATAAAAACCTACATCGATTGCCCTTTGCAGTTTTACCTCTCAAGAGTGGAAAAACTTGAGCAAACCGACGAGATAAAGGAAACCATTGAAGACGACATGTTTGGTAATCTTTTTCATGCCACTATGGAATATTTGTATCAACCTTTCAAAGGAAAAATAATGCAAAGCAGCGATTTTGATGAAATAATTGCCAACCCATTATTAATAGAAAAACAAATAAAAAAGGCATTTTGTGTAAAATACTTTAACAAACCTTTTGATGAGAATGTAACGATTGATGGAAATAATTTACTGATTAGCCGGGTTATACATAAATATGTAAAGCAAGTATTGAAGACAGATAAAAAATACGCTCCTTTCAAATATATAGATGCTGAAAAACGATGTAAAATGCGCTTCCCAATTTCAAAACGCGAAGTGAATTTAAAGGGTTTCATAGACAGAATAGACGAAAAAGAAGGCAAAATAAGAATTCTGGACTACAAAACCGGGACTGGTAATCTTGAATTTAAAAGTTGGAGTGAAGTTTTTGAACACAATAACGACAAAAGACCAAAATACGTGCTGCAAACCTTCTTGTACGGACTTTTCTATAAAAATGAAGCACAAGGAAAAGTAATGACTCCGGGAATTTATTATATGAGGGATGTTTTTAAGGACAGTTTTGTCACAGAGTTGATTTACAAACCGGATAAACTGACAAAAAAGGTAGTTGATGATTTTTCGGAGTTCGAAGAAGAATTCACTTCGCATCTTACTGATTGCCTTGAAGAAATATTCGATCCTGCTGTTCCGTTTTTTCAAACAACAAGCACTGAGCCTTGCAAATATTGTTCTTACACAAGTATTTGCAACCGATAAATGTTGACAAAAAAATTATGCATACAGAAATTGAACGTAAATTTTTAGTAAAAGGAGAGTTTAAGCATTTGGCCGACAAGTCATACCGCATATCGCAGGGATATTTATCGTCTGTAGCCGAACGCACTGTGCGCGTACGCATAAAAAACGACAAAGCATACATTACCGTAAAAGGTAAAAGCAATGTAAGCGGTACGAGTAGGTTTGAGTGGGAAAAAGAAATTGAATATACTGATGCGTGCCAGTTATTGGAGCTTTGCGAGCAAGGCGTGATTGATAAAACAAGATACGAAATTGTTGTTGGAAATAAAATTTTTGAAGTAGATGAATTTCATGGAAGCAATGAAGGTTTGATTGTTGCCGAAATTGAATTAGCAACAGAAGATGAAATTTTTGAGAAACCGGATTGGTTGGGCCAGGAAGTAACGGGAAACAAGCATTATTACAATTCGTGGATAAGCAAAAACCCCTTTACAAAATGGGAAAAGTAAAAAAACAGTTATAGAAAAATGAATTTCAACCCAAATAAATACATTTAACCCCTGAAAAAGGTTTTATTTCCCACTTTCTTGATTTTTGTGCAGATTCTTATTTACTTTGCAGCGGAAAAAAATAAAACATGAAGATGAGATACTATTTTTTTTGAAAAATGAAAAACACATGATGAAAAAAATTATTTTACTAATTATTGCAATTGTTGCAATACAGTTTACGGAGGCTCAGAATGAATTATTTCAAAAAAAGGAATATATTTTCAAAGGCGACACGCTCCGTTTTCGAATTCTTTATCCGGAAAATTACAACAGCTCTTTGTCATATCCGCTTGTTGTTTTTCTGCATGGAGCAGGCGAACGTGGCAATGACAATGAAAAACAACTGACACACGGAGCAACATTGTTTACAAATTCTGCAAACAGAGCACAATATCCATCTATTGTTGTATTTCCACAATGCCCGCTAAATGGATATTGGGCGCCGGTAAAATCCAGAGACAATGGCTTCAGTTATGTAACTACAAAAAAAGCAACCGAACCTATGCAATTGGTTATACGGTTAATTGCCGATTTAAAAAAACACGAAGCAGTGGACAAAAGCAGAATTTATGTAACAGGTTTGTCGATGGGAGGCATGGGAACATTCGACTTAATTTGCCGCAAACCCAAAGATTTTGCTGCTGCAATACCCATTTGCGGAGGCGTGAGTGTAGAACGTTTGAATAAGGTAAAACACATGCCAATACGCATTTTTCATGGCACTGCCGATAATGTGGTTTCGCCCGAACACTCGAAAAATGCGTATGCCGAATTGAAAGCCAATGGAGCAAAAAATGTAGAAATAATACTTTACCCCGAAGTAGGTCACAACAGTTGGACGAACGCTTTTGCATCTCCCGATTTTTTAAGCTGGATGTATTCAAAGCAACTGAAGTAATTTTTAGAACAGAAACTAACAAACAATTCAAAATAAAGAGCAAAGTGAAAAAAAAACTGAAAAGGCAAGTTGTTTTTTTAATAATTTGTGCAGTTTCAATTAACTTTGTAAACCTATTAAAAACAAAAAAAGACAATGGCAAAATTTAAAGGAGCAGTAGTGGTAAATACCGAACGATGCAAAGGATGCGACATATGTGTTGTAGCCTGTCCATCGGCAGTTTTATCATTATCGAACGAAGCAAATTCAAAGGGTTTTAATTTTTCACATATGTCAGATCCGGAATCCTGTGTAGGCTGTGCGGCATGTGCATACGTTTGTCCCGATGCATGTATTACAGTGTATAAAGTTAAAGTTCAATAATCCTTATTGAATTAAAAATCAATTTACTAAAAATAACTTTTAAAAATGAATACAGACAAAAAACAAAATACAGAGGAAGTAAAGTTGATGAAAGGCAATGAAGCAATTGCTCACGCTGCTATCCGTTGTGGATGCGATGGCTATTTTGGATATCCAATTACACCACAGTCCGAAATAATGGAAACGCTTATGGAGCTTGAACCCTGGAACACCACCGGAATGGTAGTGCTGCAAGCCGAAAGCGAAACAGCATCAATCAACATGGTGTATGGAGCTGCCGGTTGTGGTAAAAAATCAATGACATCCTCATCGAGTCCAGGTGTAAGTCTTATGCAGGAAGGTATTTCGTACATGGTAGGCGCCGAGTTACCCTGTGTTATTGTGAACGTAATGCGAGGAGGTCCCGGCCTGGGAACTATTCAGCCAAGTCAGGCCGACTATTTTCAAACAGTAAAAGGTGGAGGACATGGTGATTACAAATTGATCACCCTTGCTCCTGCTTCTGTTCAGGAAATGGCCGATCACACCGTTATGGCTTTCGACTATGCATTTAAATATCGTACACCTGTAATGATTTTGGCCGATGGCATTATTGGACAAATGATGGAAAAAGTAGTGTTGCCTCCTTACACTCCCCGTTGGACTGAAGATGAAATCAGGCAAAACACGCCCTGGGCCACTTTAGGAAAAACCAAGGACCGAAAACCAAACGTCATAAATTCATTGCGTCTGCAAGCTTCGGACATGGAAGAACTGAACCTTTTACTTCAATCGCGCTATCGCGAAATAGAAAAAAAGGAAGTGTTGTTTGAAGAATTCAATTGTGAAGATGCTGACTACATAATAGTTGCATTCGGTATCAGTGCCCGTATTTGCCAAAAGACAGTAGAAATTGCCCGGGAAAAAGGAATTAAAGCAGGAATGCTTCGTCCTATCACACTTTATCCTTTCCCTACCGAAGCTCTTAAAAAGTATGCCGAAAAAGTGAAGGGAATGCTTTCGGTTGAAATGAGTGCCGGACAAATGGTTGAAGATGTACGTTTAGCGGTGAATGGTAAAGTTCCTGTAGAGTTTTATGGTCGTATGGGAGGTATTGTTCCTTCGCCCGAAGAAGTACTTGAGGCATTGGAAAGCAAGCTTATAAAGTAAATAGACGACCTTTTATTCCTTTTTTTTAATAATAATTGCAGACAAAAAATAAAAATATGAATATAACTGATATCATCAATCCTGCCAATTTGGTAATGCAAAAGACCAAAGTGATGAATGATGCCCCAATGCATTATTGCCCGGGCTGTAGTCATGGCGTGGTACATAAAATAATTGGAGAAATAATTGAAGAAATGGACATACAGGACAAAACCATCGGTATTGCTCCTGTAGGCTGTGCTGTTTTCGCATACCAATACCTCGACATAGATTGGCAACAAGCAGCTCACGGACGCGCACCCGCTTTGGCCACAGCAGTGAAACGCCTCCTACCCGACCGTTATGTATTTACTTACCAGGGCGATGGCGATTTAGCAGCTATTGGCACAGCCGAAACAATTCATGCAGCCAACAGAGGTGAAAATATCACAATCATTTTTATCAACAATGGTATTTATGGCATGACCGGTGGACAAATGGCGCCAACAACGCTCGAAGGAATGAAATCATCGACATCTCCTTCGGGTCGCGATATTCCTCGCAACGGATATCCGCTTAACATCACCAATTTACTTGCGCAGCTCGAAGGCACCTGTTATGTAACCCGTCAAAGCGTCCATACAGTAGCTTCGGTGCGTAAATGCAAAAAAGCAATTCAAAAAGGTTTTGAAAACTCGATGCAGAACAAAGGTACATCGGTGATCGAAATAGTATCCACCTGTAGCTCGGGTTGGAAACTGAATCCTGTAGAATCAAACAAATGGATGGTTGAAAACATGTTCCCTGCATATCCGATGGGCGATTTGAAAAACATTTAAAAACACACACAACAATGAAAGAAGAAATACTTATTGCCGGATTTGGTGGACAAGGAGTTCTCTCCATGGGTAAAATTTTAGCCTATTCAGGGTTGATGCAGGGACAAGAAGTGAGCTGGATGCCTTCGTACGGACCAGAGCAACGTGGTGGAACTGCAAATGTTACAGTGATACTGAGCAACAAACGCATCAGTTCGCCTGTACTGAACAGTTATGATACGGCTATCGTTTTGAATCAACCTTCGCTCGAACGATTTGAAAGCAGGGTAAAACCCGGAGGTACGCTTATTTTCGATGGAAACGGTTTTCATAAGTTCCCCACACGTACCGATATAAATGTTTATCGGATTGATGCTACCGAGTATGCTTATGCTAACAATGCATCTAAAACAATGAATATGATTATTTTGGGTGGATTGCTTAAAGTACGCCCTATTGTTTTGGTCGAAAATGTGCTGAAAGGTCTTAAAAAATCTTTGCCCGAACGTCACCACCATTTGCTTGCTATGAACGAAAAGGCGATAGCAACAGGAATGGAACTTATAAAAAAGGTGGAGATCTGATCAATCGATTTTATCGGTTACTGCTTTATTTAAAACAAAAAAGGTTTCGGAATTTGTCTCCGAAACCTTTTTGTTTTGTGAAATAATTTATCTTATATCAATTGGTTAAGCACATGACGGATTTTTTCGTACGTCATAATTGTATTGGGTACCAAAGGTAAACGAAGTTTATTTTCGATAAAGCCCATCACGGCAAGCATACTTTTCACGCCGGCTGGGTTTCCCTCCACAAAAAGCAATTCGATAAGTTCAGTGAAACGATAATGTATAGTACGGGCACTGTTGTAATCGCCATCAAGCGCCAAACGCACCATTCGACTAAATTCGCGCGGGAATGCATTGCCAATTACCGAAATAACGCCTACAGCGCCCAGCGTTATCAATGGGAAAGTAATGCCATCGTCACCCGAGATGACCATAAAATCAGCAGGTTTATTCTTGATAATCTCATCAATCTGCGAAAAATTACCCGAAGCCTCCTTTATGGCACAAATATTTTTAAATTCATTCGCCAGCCTTAAAGTAGTTGCCGACAACATATTTACACCCGTCCGTCCCGGAACATTGTAAAGAATAACCGGAAGCGGCGAAGCTTTGGCAATGGCTGCATAGTGCTGATAAAGACCTTCCTGCGAAGGTTTATTGTAGTAGGGAGTTACAGACAGAATGGCATCGACACCGTTGTATTCAAATTTTTTAAGCTTTTCGACGACGGCTTTCGTATTATTACCACCTACTCCGAGTACAATAGGTAAACGACTTGCCACGCAATTGATAACAAAGCGCGTCACTTCATCCTTTTCTTTTTCGGTGAGTGTAGGTGTTTCGGCTGTTGTGCCACACACTACAAGATAATCGGTTCCATTTTTAATCTGATGCTCAACGATACGCGCCAAGGCATCAAAATCTATCGATTCGTCTGTTTTAAAGGGTGTGATCAGCGCCACACCCATACCTGTCAGTTTATTATTAATCATTCGGTTGTAAAAAACACTAATTTGTTGCAAAAATACGTTTTTAATCGCTTGTTTGTATACTTTTCAGGTAGAAAATTATCTGATTATAAATAAAAGTGGCATTTATATCAACAAGGTTTTCTTCTGACTGGTTAGCAATACCGTTCATATCCATCATAAAATCATATATTTTCGAATGATTTCGTTTGATGCCTGTTTTGAAATCGGCAGTAACATAAAGCGCAATATATTGAAGCGGAAAAATTTCTTTTTCGGTCAGATCAATCATTACATCGAATTTATTTTCAGCAAGTTCACTCAAAACAGATTCATGTGGTCGTTGCGAAAAGTCGATCTCTTTTTTATTTATTATTCTGAAATCGGGCAATATGGGAGTCGATGTCAGTTTTTTATCTGTATATCCCCACGCAGTTACTTTTTTACCATCGGCAGTCAGTTTCTGAATAATTCTGCGCACTTCCACGTTTTTCTCAGCAAAATCACTTTCGAACAAGAGAAAGATGGATTGCGCGTTGTTATAATTTACAAAACGCTGCTGACGTTGTTGTTTCTTCAGCTGATTTTTAAGTCGTTTACTGAATATCAATCCTATTATTTTTTCGAACATACCTTCATTATTATTGAATGTTTCCAGTTACTGTTGAATTAAGTGGTAAAATTACAGCTTTTTATCCGTACTGAAAAGATAAGCATTATTAAAACAATGTTCCTGTAAATTCCTGTTTTGGAGAATTTTCATCTCCGATCATTTTAAGAAAATCGGCTTCGTTGATTAGCTGAACACCCAGACTTTCAGCTTTTTTCAGCTTTTCAGGGCCCATGTTTTCGCCGGCAAGGATGTACGATGTCTTCGACGAAACACTACCCACGTTTTTTCCCCCATTTTGTTCTATCAGGTTTTTGTATTCATCCCGTGAATGAAATGAGAATGTACCGCTGATCACAAAAGTCAGGCCTTGTAAGGCATCTCCTGCTTTCTGAAATTTATCTTCCGAAACGCTCATCGTCAATCCGTGCGATTTCAATCTACTCAACATCATCACATTGCGTTCATCAGCAAAGTATTTCAAAACACTTTGAGCAATACGGTCGCCAATTTCGTCAACGGCTATCAACTCATCGTAGGTTGCATTTTCGAGCGTTTCAATGTTTTTAAATGCCAGTGCCAGTTTCTTGGCCACCGTTTCGCCCACAAAGCGAATGCCGAGCGCAAAAACAACCCTTTCGAAAGGAACTTCTTTCGATTTTTCGCAGGAAGTTTTAATATTCTGAGCCGATTTATTGCCCAGTCGTTCCAGACGAGCCAGGTCGGCCACTTTCAGTTCGTAAATATCCGCAATATCTTTCAGCAATCCGTTTTCGAAAAGTAAATGAATGGTTTCGCTTCCCAGCCCATCGATGTTCATGGCTTTTCGACTTACAAAATGTTCCATCTTTCCTTTTATCTGAGGCGGACAAGCATTATCGTTCGGACAATAATGAGCAGCTTCGCCTTCGAAACGAATCAGGTCCGCGCCACATTCGGGACATTTTTTGATAAACTTCACCTTATCGCCCATAAGCAAACGCGCATCAACATCCACAGCCGTGATTTTTGGAATAATTTCTCCGCCTTTTTCTACAAATACCATATCGCCGATATGCAAATCGAGCGCTTCAATGATATCGGCATTGTGTAGCGAAGCTCTTTTTACGGTAGTACCCGAAAGTTGCACCGGATCGAGATTGGCAACGGGAGTCACTGCTCCTGTCCTACCCACCTGATAGGATACTGAATTGAGACGCGTCACCGCTTTTTCGGCCTGAAACTTATAAGCAATGGCCCAGCGAGGCGATTTAGCCGTAAATCCAAGGTTTTTCTGCTGATTCAGCGCATTTACCTTGATAACAATGCCGTCGGTGGCCACAGGTAGATTTTTTCTTTCGCTATCCCAGTAATTGATAAAGTCGGCAACTTCCTGTAAGTTTTGGCAAACGCGGGTAGCTGTTGAAATTTTGAAACCCCAGGCATGAGCTGCCTGTAAATTATCGTAATGACTTTCGGACGGTAGATTTTCGCCCAACAAATAATAAAAATAAGCGTCCAATTTTCGCGAAGCCACCACTGCCGAATTTTGCAGCTTTAATGTCCCCGAGGCTGCATTACGTGGATTGGCAAAAAGTTGTTCCTCCTGCGCTTCACGTTCCTTGTTCAATTCATCAAACACCGACCAGGGCATTAATATCTCGCCTCTTATTTCAAAATTTTCGGGATAATTTCCGTGCAAGCGCAAGGGAATGCTGCGTATTGTTTTCACATTGGCAGTCACATCATCTCCTTTTTCGCCATCGCCACGGGTAACAGCACGCTGCAACAAGCCATCTTTGTAGGTCAACGAAATGGAAGTGCCATCATATTTAAGTTCGCACACCAGTTCGAATGCTTCGTTCAGACTTTTACGCACCCGTTCATAAAAGTCCTGCACTTCGCCAATGGAATAAGTATTCCCCAACGAGAGCATTGGATAAACATGTGCCACCTGATCGAAACCACTTGCAATATCGCTTCCCACGCGTTGCGTCGGAGAATTCGGATCGAAAAACTCAGGATGAGCCATTTCAAGCTCCTGGAGTTGTTTCAACTTTTCATCGAAATCGAAATCGGAAATGGTGGGCATCGAAAGTACATAATAGTTATAATTATGCTGTTCGAGTTCGCGGCGCAGAGATTCTATCTGATCTTTGATCATATTGGGTTGCTGACATAAAATGGTGAGATGCAAAAGTAAGAAAATGTAGTTGAGAAAACAAATCTGATTGTAAGAGGTCGCCGATTAAAATGAGAAAGTAAAGGTGAAGGGGTCGAAAGACAAAAGTCAAAGGTCTAAAGTCGTCGGTCGCCAGACTTTAAACACTAATCGCTAAACGCTAAACATTAAACATTAAACCCGAAACTCTTCAATTATCTGCTTTGCAGCTCGCTTAAAGCTCCAAAGGAGCGGAAAGAAACGAGCATATGTCCGACAGGGCAATGCAAAAAAAACCAGACAGGTTTTCGAAACCTATCTGGTCTGACTTGCGAATAAATGATAAAGAGTTTAACCTCCTCAAACGGAGTTCAACCGATGCTTCCTTGCTGGGTCGTCCCGACCGCAGGAAGCATAAGTATTAGGGGCAACTATTTTGTCGTTTATTTGTCGTCAAGCATTAAATCCCAAAAATCACTGTCTAACTTTTTAATCTCAATTACGTTTTCGATTTGCATGCCCAAATTGTAGTCGTAAATATATTCCGCCAGTTTTTCACCGTTAATTAGAACTATTTTTGCAGTCGAGTTTAAACTTGCAACATATTCATATGCGCCTTTTGTGAAATCTGAAGTCGTGATAAATACACCTTTGTCAGACTGCGCAACAGCGAGCGCACCAACAAATTTCTGAATGTCGTCTCTTTGAATATTGTTGTTTATGTCATATCTTTTCGCTTGAATATGAATTCGTCCAAAACCCAAAATGTCTTCTTTTATTATTCCGTCAATTCCTTTGTCGTTTGTGTACTGAGTAACAAAACCTGAATCCTGAATTTCTCCACCGTAACCCATTTTCTGTAAAAGCAACACAACGAGTTTTTCAAATTCTCTTGGAGTTTTTGATAAAATGGTGTCGATTATTTCACGGTAAACAGATTTTTTAATTCCTTGGAATGACGTAAAAAGTGATTCTGCTGGTGTAAAGTCAGACTTTTCGTTGATTACTTCAACGGTTTTCAATTCTGACTTTTTACGTTTAACAGGTTCTCTGTTGTCAATTTTCTTGTCAATATATTCTCTGAATTTTTCGGGATTTGAAAGCAGTTTTAATCCTTCGTCATTTATTTGAAAAACACCTCTTTTCGGTTTTTTGACAAGTCCAGCCATGTTCAAATAACTCAAAGCCCAATTAATTCTGTCTTTGAATACATGACCATTCTTTGACTCATAAACTTGATTAACTTCTTCTTCTGTCAATCTAAAAGTCTTAGCAAGAGGAGCTACAAAGTCGTTAGATTTAAGTTCGTTTCCGTCGCTTAATAGTTTTAAAGCTGGTAATTGTATTTCGTCATACTTTGGAATTGCCATATGTTTTGATTTTTTGTTTCTGTTTTTCTTTTTTTTTATAGCTACCCCTAACGGTAAATTGTATGAGTAGTGGCAGATTGCTTGGTAGTTTTCTGTCAGACCGCTGCGCAGTTTGAGCGGGCTACAAACATTGATATTTAGCACTTTGCCTGCCATTACTTATACAAAATGTTGTGGTTAGTTTTTTTCCTGTTGTAATATATTCCTATACCGAATATTATTATAATTTGTGTAATTATTGCCAAATAAGAACCTTCAAATCCAAAAGAACCACCATTAACTAGATTTTCTTCATTCAATTTAAATTCAATTATGGAATACGCGGCTTGTCCACTTACATTAAAGCCAAAAAGCGTTTGAAATAGATTCCAACTTAAATGTAAAGCAATCGGGAACCATAAATTCTTAGTATAGATATAAGATAGACCTAATACTATTCCCGCTAAAAACAAATTTAACATGTTGAATAGACTTATATTTGGATTAAAGCTGTGCATTAAAGCAAATAGAATTGATGTAATGATTAGAGCTACATATTTATTAAATGAAATCATAAGGTTCCTCAGAACATACCCTCGAATGAGAGTTTCCTCAACAAACGCAACAATTATGAAAATTAATATTGTGATAAATAACTCTTTAGCATTAAAAATTATTCGTACAAAATATATTTCATCATAGTAAATTAACAAAATATAGCCTGTCATCATTATTATCAAACCAATAATGAATCCAGTCATAAAGTCTTTAAATCTATTTTTTGTCTGAAATCCAAGGATGAAAAAGTGTTCTTTATCTATAAATTTCATAAAAAGCCAAAGAACGAAGAATGTTCCAGACAAATCAAAAAGACTTATTATTAAATTTTGTATTGAATCCTTTTCAGATTCAAGATTTGTCATATCGACTCCAGCTATTAAACCTCCAATAAATTGAAATATCCCAACTATAAAAATATATGGTAGAATTATTAATAGTACTCTTTGCCAACCTTTCATTTATTTTGATTTGTTTCTTTAAATTAACCACAACGACTAAGGCTAAGCGCATTTGGCGGTTTGCGGGAGTATTCACTGTCGCACTGCGACAAAGTGAATGCGGGCGCAACACCTGCTAAATGAGCGTCAGCCAGCCAATGTGCTTAGGCGCGTGTTATGGCCTGTAGTTTCATGTCATTCAGTCGTTTAAATGTCAGCCGATAAAATGTAAAAACTCTCGAAACTCAAATTTCAGTCGTTTGTCAAACCGCAGTTTCCAACCGAAACGCACAAAAGCTGTTGAGTTTCTTATATTTCTTTTTCTTCGTTTTCTGTCTACTCAAAACTGTCACAAATTAACGAATAAAATCTTAATTTCTTAGTCTGTAAATCAATGTTTTCTAACAGTTTTTGTGTTGTTTTGAAAGTCAGAAAGTTGATTTGTATTTTTTTCGGAAGTTGTTAAACCTCTGCGATTATGAAAACAAAAATTTATCGCTTTGTCAACTGCAGGAATTTTTAATTTTTCTAATTAACTCTTCTCCAGTTTGTAATAAATTCATCAAGTCTTCTTTCGTACACAACCAATCATTTGTTTCTATTCCAATAATTTTTTTATCAGTTAATGGTTTAATTATTGAGAGTAAATAGTTGTTTTCTACAATCAAGTTATAGGGTTTTCCAGCATTGTTTATATTTAAAAATAAATTTACACTTTCTAAATTTAACTCTTCTGAAGGTATCCATTTTGGAGATATTATTGTTAAGTTCTCATCTATATACTTAACTCCAACTTTTTGTCTTTTTGGAAATAATAGAAAATCAAACCAATTTCTTTTATATACTTTGTATTCTGCTTCAAATGGAAGTTCTATTACAGAATATAAACCTGTGAAAACTGAGGAGACATTAGAACGGGCTAAAAAATAAATTGATTCTGTCAGTAACACTATAACTGTCTTACTGCTTGAAAATCTATTCCGTGAAGAGAAAACTGTGCCTTTATCTTCGATTGATACATTTGGGTTTAATCCAAGTTCATCAAGATTTTCTAATAGTTTATCAAGTCCACTTTTTTCTTCCATAATCAATTTGATATCTTCTTTTTTTTTCTACTATTGGCCATAACATCTGTGTAGGTGTAACTTAGTTACACCTATTTCGATTATATTTTTGTTTGCTTATTTATTAAATAGCTGATATTTAGAAATATATTTAGGCGTAATAAATTATGTGCTATTACACCTATCCAATTTATTAATTTGCTTATAAATCTGAGTTGCAAAGCTGTGTAAGAAGCCTTTTTCGTAATTTTTGGCAGCAGTCAATGCCTTTTTTAAAATGCTGTAAATACTACTGTCCGTATATTGTCCCCCATCTTCGTCTTCCAACAACCATTTTTTTTGGTTGATATTGAAGAGAATATTGCCGTAAAGTTAATAATGTTTTTTTACTTAACAAGCTATAATGGTCTTTTTTTATTCCTCAACACTAAGTACATGTATAATCTTTTCTGTTTATCCTGTAATTCCTGTCTTTATTATTTATCCGAAAGCTTTTGATATATGTATTTTAGGGATTTAGTGCAGCCCCTGTAGTATCGCGATTTGTTGATTATTTAATTAAACAATTGGATTTGGATTGTCGGTTGAGTTGGTGGTATCGCGGCCTTCGGCGTTGATACGTTTGCGCAACAGGCTGATATTATAATCCTTCAATTTTACATCGTCCACGCCCCGGTAAATGGCCTTGGCGCCATCGGTAATTACGCATATATCGCTCCACAGTTCGTTGTAGATATCCATATTGACATCGGCGTGGCGCGACATCTCATTTTTAAGCAGCACTTGTTTATTGTTCAGCTCCTCTATGCCGTTGATTTCGGCTTCGAAAGCAGTCAAAAATTCGGGCTTCATTCCTTTGGCTTCGAGGGCTGCTTTGTTTCGTTTTACGTTGGCCAACACCATCCGTAAACCTGAAACTACCCCTTCGGTATTTCCGCTACTAATATTAAGCCTCACCGATTTAATGCCCACATCGGATACCTGAATATCGAGCTGATCGGCAGCAAATTTAAAATAAGCTTCAAGAGCATTCAGTTTGGTACGGAATGCCGCTGATTTTTCATCCACTTCTTTAGTCTTGAGTTTTAGCTCCTTGGCTATTGAAGAGACAGTGATAAGATTTTTACATGCTTCAATTTTTGCAGCTATTGCATCCAAAAATTCAACAGTAAACACAGAGGAGAAAGCCGCAAAATCGGCGATATCCTTACGCACACTTGCAAGAATTACGGCGGCTATAACCACCAATTCTTCGATTTTAAACGAAAACATACGTTTAGCCATTTTTCCTTTTTTTTTATTTGATACAACACTACACAGGCTGCACTAAAAAAATATATATATTTTTGACTGTGTATTTCTTCTTGAAAAATCTCCTTTGTGCTGTCTCCGGCTTCTATGCATCTATCAACCTGCGCCTGCGCCTATGCCTATGCCTATGCCTATAACTGCACCTTTTCCTTCCCCAGCCCGTTCTCTCGGTTCTTATCGCGGTTCTCTTGTCTCCGATTCACATTCTCTCGTTTGTATTTGTCTTCCTCTCGTTTCTTATTAACATTCTCTTGTTTCTTATTAACGTTCTCTCGATTCTTATTGACATTCTCTCGATTCTTATTGACATTCTCTCGATTTTTACGAGCAATCTCTTAAAATACAAACTGCTCCTGCC
>JAYFRI010000157.1:0-3940 GCA_034926015.1 Paludibacter sp.
CAGTTATTTTGATCCGTTCAATGATTTTGTTGCGTAGAGGTTAGATACAATATATAGTGAGTCAATCGAAAATCAGGTGTTGAAAACCTATCAGCAACTGATTGCTTTTCATATGAAAGATAAAAATGAGGCAGCTTTGCTTGATGTGGATTTATCCAGATTGGAATATGTAAAAGATGTTTCGGGTGAGACAGAAGCTTATCTGAATGCCCTTGAGATGTTGGAAAACAAATATGCTAAAAATGAGATTGTCGTAGAAGTATTGTCGGAAAAAGCAAACTATTATTTGCAAAAAAGTTACGAGTCGGGCGAAAACGGAATTTTCAGAAAAAAAGCTTACGATGTTTGTACTGATGGCATCAAGCGTTTCCCTGAATACAAACGCATCGATTTGCTAAAGAACCTGCAAAAAAATATTACACAAAAAAGCCTGAGTGTGAGTCATAACGAAGTCGTCAAACCGGCTTCTAATCTTTCTATCAATATCAATTCCGCCAATATTAATACGCTTCAAATCAATATTTATCGCATCAATGCTACGGCTTTGGAGTATTTTACTTTTAAACAAAATAACCGGAGAGAAAATGAAGCTTTTTCAAAACACAGTCTGCTCGAAACACGTGAACTGAAACTTAAAAAAGAACCGAATTTTGGAGAATCAGATACTGTTTATACTATAAAATCAGGTGATTATGGCATTTACGAAGTGAGTATCAATGTAAAAGGTGAGACGGACAAAGATAAAATATCGAACACGGTTTTCGTTGTTTCCGATTTTGGTTTTATGCAGCGTTCGAATACTCCGAATTTACAACATCTTTATGTGCTCGACCGCCAAAGCGGAACACCGCAGGTGGGTGTTCAGGTCAGTACTTATGAGGCAAAATGGACGGGCAACGACTATAAATTTGAATTAAAAAAACAAATCAAGTCAGACAAAGAAGGTCTGTGTAAAATACCTTTTGCTGCCGATTATGCTGTGCATCAGTTTTTTTTCGAACGAGGCAAAGATAAATACTTTTCAACGTCAAGCTATGTGAGTTTTTTCAATCGGGTTTCTTCTGACAAAGATAAAGTTCTTCAAATCAGATTACTGACCGATCGCTCGTTGTATCGCCCGGGACAAACCGTATATTTTAAAGGAATCGCTTACTATGCCAGTAAAAACCGTAATGAAGTAGCTCCATCAGTATCGTACGAGGTTGTTCTTTACGATGCCAATCATCAGAAAATAAGTTCAAAGTCATTTAAAACCAACGAATTTGGTTCGTTTGCCGGTGAGTTTGTGTTGCCCGAAGGCGGATTGAATGGTGCGTACAGAATTGAATCCAAAGGTTTTTCGCAAACAATTTTTGTGGAAGAATACAAACGTCCGACCTTTGAAGTGAAGATTGAAAAACCGAAGGCTGAAATTCGTTTTGGAGAAAAGACAACTCTTAAAGGCAACGTGAAGGCTTATGCTGGATACAATGTGCCCGATGCAGAAGTAAAATACACCGTGATGCGCATGACTCACCGCTATTGCTGGTGGTGGAACGAACCATCGATAGTGGTGACCACAGGAATAGCAAAAACCGATGCGGAAGGAAAATTTGACGTAACATTTGTACCGGAGAAATCGAAAAATGCGCCGAATATCTGGCGTGGTAACTTTTATACTTATACAATTTCGGCGGATGTAACAGATGCCAAAGGTGAAACACAGCAAGGTGAGCAATCGCTTTCGGTGGGAGATAAGTCATTATTCATAATTGCCGATGTGGCGAATAAAATTGACAAAAATGCTTTTACCAAAATAGGAATATATGCCGAAACATTGAATGGCGAAAAAGTGGACGCTGTGATTGATTACGAAGTGTATCGATTGGTCGAATCAGCTGAATATGCAGAGGAGAAAGATGAAAAAACCGAATTGAAAACAGCCGCGAAAGTGGCTTCGGGACAATACAAAACTTCGGATAAATCATTGGCGCTCGAAATGAAAAAATGGAAATCGGCGCAATATAAGTTGGTGTTGAAAACAAAAGATGCTTTTGGCGCTGAGGTGAAAACCGAGCAGGCTTTTGTGTTGTACGACAATAATGATAAACGTCCGCCTGTAAAGTCCTACGTCTGGATGCTAACGCCTAAAACCACTTGTGCAGTAGGAGAAAATGCTGAGATTCGTTTCGGAACATCTACAAAAAACACGGCAGTGTTGTACGAAATTATGCAGGGAAACAAGGTGTTGGAAAGCAAATGGATCAGGTTCAACGATGAAATAAAGACTTTTGAAATTCCTTTTAATGCTGAATATGGAGCAGGCGTTACGGTGCTGTTTAGTTTTATGAAGGACGAACAATTCTTTACGCAGCAGGCGCAGATTACCCGCAAGGTGGAAGAAAAGAAACTGACACCCACGCTGAGTGTTTTTCGCGACAAATTGCAACCCGGCGAAAAAGCAGAGTGGACAGTGACAATTCCAGAGTCAGCGAAAGATAAAAAAGCCGCCGAACTTTTGGTAGGCATGTACGATGCTTCGTTGGATGCTATTCGTCCGCACAGTTGGAATTTTAATCCATTCTATCAGGAAGGAATTTTATATTCAGTGCCTTGGATGGCGAATAATTTAAGCCAAAGCAATGCTTATGTACATTTCAATGCTGAAATAAAAGATGTTAACGATTATCGTTTTGATAACCTGAATTGGTTTGGTCTGGAACTATCAAAGGGATATGGTGGTATTCGTATCAGAGGAGCAATGTCAAAAGGTGTTCAGGTTGTTGAGGATAATGTTGAAGAAAGTGATGCTGTGTTCTCGATTTCAGATGGTGCTCCGAGAGATATTTCTCCGGAAGAAGCACAAAGGAGTTTCAGTGGTAACATGCTTCCACCACCACCTCCTCCTGCAGTAATGGAAGATATAAATATTGTATCGAAGAAAAAAGAAGATGTAAAAGTCCGCACTAATTTCAACGAAACTGCATTTTTCTATCCGCAGTTAAAAACTGATGCGCAGGGTAATGTGAAATTCTCGTTTACTACTCCCGAAAGTCTGACGCGCTGGAATGTGAAAATGCTGGCACATACGGCTGATTTATATTTTGGACAGGCCGATTCACAGGTGATTACGCAAAAAGAACTGATGGTGCAAATGAACCTGCCACGTTTTGTGCGTCGTTCGGATCGGTTGGTGTTGACAGCCAATGTAATCAATCTCACTGATAAAGAACTAAAAGCGGATGTGGTTTTTGAATTAATTGACCCGACCACCGATAAAGTTATAAAACTGAAAGACAATAAAGCTAAATCAGTTGCATTGGCTCCAGCACAGTCCAAAGCTGTGGAATGGGAAGTGAACGAATTTGCGGCTTACGAACTTGTAATCTGTAAAATCGTTGCCCGTGCAGGAAACTTCAGCGATGGAGAACAGAAATATCTGCCTGTTTTGCCTGATAAAATAATGGTCACCGAAAGTATGCCGCTCACTATTCGCGGCAACGAAACGCGCACTTTCAATTTTCAGAGTTTATTGAAGAATGCTTCGAAAGTGGATACCAAAAACCTGACTGTTGAGTTTTCCTCCAATCCGGCCTGGTATGCCGTGCAGGCTTTGCCTACGCTTTCTGCACCCGAAAACGAAAATGCAATGGATTATTTTACTGCTTATTATGCAAATGCTTTAGCCGCATTTATTGCCAATTCGAATCCGAAAATTGCAAAAGTTTTCGATCAGTGGATAAATGCCAAAGGCAGCAGGGAAGCATTATTATCGAACTTGCAGAAAAATGCCGAATTGAAAAATATGTTGTTGGAAGAAACGCCATGGGTAATGGCTGCAAAGGACGAAACAGAACAAAAAAGACAAATTGCCCTGCTCTTCGATCTGAACATGCAGAAAAATCAGGGACAACAGTACCTTGATAAATTATTGAAACTGCAATCGGCGAACGGAGGATTT
>JAYFRI010000001.1:0-4232 GCA_034926015.1 Paludibacter sp.
TTACAAGTAAGTCTATTAACTCTTTTTTTTGGGACACTTCATTTACGGTAAGTTGATCAGGTAGCTGAGCTATAACATACTTCCAGCCCATACTGGTAATATCCTGATTATCTGCTATAATTAGATTTTTCATTTTAAGAAGCGTTGTAATTATTTTATCAATAACGTATCACATCGGGAATGAAATAAAGTGAGCGAAACATTGAAATAAGAAACTTAAAATAAAAAGCAGGATAAAACCAAAATTACATAAGTTGATTTTATCCTGCCATTTAATATACTCAAATATAAATTAGTATTCCCAAATGTCCTGCTCCACATTGAGCAATTCGGTTTCTATGCGTTTTTGTTCTTTCAAAATTTGTTCGGGTTCGTTATACGCCTGAAGCAACATTCGGTTAAACATATTACTATCGCCAAGCAAATAGCTTGAATATAACTTTTGAGAGAAAAACTCATCGAAAGTCAATCGTTCAGTATCATTTCCGTTAGGTACCATATATTGTTTAGCAAGAAACGGACGTAATTCGTCAAACAAATACCAACAGGTCACCGAGCTTTGCAGGAAGTTCCAAACCGACTCTCCCGATTTGTTTATTCCAGTCATATTCAGATTTGTAACATTTGTTTCGTTATAAACATATACCGGAGCTATACCTATTATTTTGGTAAACATTCTGGAGTAATGTTTATTAAAGAAAATAATTTCCTGAATAATAAACTTCATTTGTTTCGAAGCATAATCTTCGTAATAATAAGAACTTACCTTATTTTGATTCGTCAACGGATCTTTTTCTATCAGGCTACTGATTCTTGGTGTATTATTAGCCGTGTTCCAGTCGCAGGTAACAAAACGGTTTTTCAGACTGTCCTGAGGAATAGGATTGTCGTACTTTGGTTGAATATCAAAATCTATTTTATCATAAGCTTTCAATCCACCTTCAACCGAAGCATCAAGAATTACCCTGAATAAGCTTTTATACTTTTCGTTGGGCTTAATCGGGAAATAAAGCTGATTATTCTGCTTGTCTCTCAAATCAATTACCCTGTAAACGATACGCGACCATACTATGTCGTCAGCTCTGTGATTAATACGTGCAATAGTGTCAGCCAGAGCATCCAACTGAGAAGTTTGAATAGCAACATTACCTTTCAAATCGAAGAATGGTAAAACCTGTTCTTGCGCTGTGGTGCGGTTAACAGGCAACAAGCACACAACACAAACAGCAACTAAATATGCTTTAAAATTCATTTTCATATTATAAATTTACTTTACTGGCAGTTTATTAAATTAATTTCACAACGATAGCTCCTAAAGACTGGACATTTTTATCCGGACCAACAGCTTTTATATTACTAAGAATAAGATTTTTTCCTTTTGTTAATCTACTAAGGAAGTTTCCATCAAGTTTCGAACCCGAAACTGAAAGTGGGGCCAATCCATCAACAATCATAGTGAACGAAACAATAGAGAACTTAGCCTGGACCAATGCGTCTTGTCCATAACTGGCAATCAAATTAGCACCTCTCAGCTGATCCATTGTCATAGCTCCTTCATTTTCGTCACCTTTGGAATCGAGCAGAAATACTGAAGGTTTTGGCAGGCGTTTAACCCTGAAAAGTCCTCCACCCATGCTCATCTCCTTTTTATCTATTTTTCCGAAAACAGCCACTCTTATTTCACCATCACGTGTAGGGTGAATTATGAATTTACCTTTACCGCGATTTTCAAAATTGGCTCCATCGACACTTATCCTTACATTTTCGGGAGCAACACCGGGTACCGAAATACTTATTTTATTATCAATTCCTCTGTAAACAACGTTCAAATCTTCGTTCGAAATAGTTGCCGATGGTTCACCCACCATATAATCCGATTCGAAACGGTAGGACATTACACTTCCACCTTTTCCCGGTACTCTTATTTCGCCCGAATACTTTGCAGGACCTAATTTACCGCCTGCTACGAACTCGTACATACCGTTGCGACCTAACTGGGCACCATTTACAAAATACTGTGGTATTTTTGTAGAATCGACGGCCGACAGAACAATGCGGGCACTGTATTTTTCACCACGAAAAACGAATTTTGAATTAGGCACCACCAACGCCTCAATTTTATTTACTCTGAAGTCCGAGGCATCAGTCTGTCCTTTCAGGTATTGTACTATCTCCGATTCAGAAGCTCTGATATCGCTTTGATATTTAGTAAGTAAAGTGACAACAGCAGACACCGGCATCATCTCGAACATGGCATTTTCCCATGGTATCATTTCACCCGATTCTTTGCTTTTTACCGAATTGGTTGAAAAAAGATTGAGATACATTTTTTGCTTGATCTCGTTGTTTCCAGAATAAGAAACCAATGTATCGCAATAACTTTTTAGCTTGTTTCTCAACACTTTAGCATTTCCGCCTACCAAGGCATATTGTCCGGCAGCATCCAGATTATCGCGAGCCTCAATTTCTCTTGCTTTTGGATCGGCCTTCTTTTTATCTGCAATTTTTACAAGCTCAACTTTAAAATTTTCAATGTACTGAAACAGTTCATCGGATTGTTTTTTAATTTGATTCGCTCTATTCAACCATTCACCTACTTTTTCAGGATTTTCTTTGTAAATATATTCAAAGTCCTTATAAAGATCATCGTTGCGCATATCTGATGATTCGATGGTAGAATGCAAACTATTATCCACCATCGTGAATCCGTTCAATATTTCACTTGATACATTAAGCGCCAACATGGCTGTTAGCACCAAATACATCATACCAATCATCTTCTGCCTTGGCGTTTCCGGACAATTTTTTGCTCCACTCATTGGTGATTATTCATTAACAATTTGTAAATAAAGGAAAACAATCACTCATTTTAGCTTAAAGCGTTCAACATATTACCATACACCAAATTAAGATCGGCAACTTGCTTCACAAGCTTTTCTGTTCCGGATTTATAAAGTTCGGTTTGTTCTGCAGCATTCTGTGTCGTCAACTTCATCTTATCCACATTCGTCGAAATCTGATTCAAATCGGCACTTACCGCCTTTATCAAATCGTTTTGTTTTGTCAATCCTTCTGACTGAGCCTGAATATTTTTAAGTTGAATTTCGTAAACTGAATTGATAGAAGACAGATTCTTATTAATTTCTTCTACTTTAGAAGCATAATGCTTTGTATTTTTGTCGACTACCTCCATACCATTGTTAATAGACTGATAGGAGCTTTTCAATTGAGACGTAGCATTATTAAGTTGCTCCTGGCTTTGAATAAATTTAGAAGTCATTTCGGAAGCATTGTCGAGGTTTGAAGTCAACTTGTCTGTTGATTTAACAACTGCTGTAAGCGCATTTAATTGTTCGGCTGTAGTAGAAAGATTTTTGATCCCTTCCGAAAGTTTTTTTACATCCTCGTCGCTTATTGTTTCGGTATAATTCACTTTCAACGACGATTTTGATTCAGCTTGAGGCGTCGAGACTAAGTTGTTAGAACGATTTCTCTCGTTTTCAAAATCGAAAATTTTATTCCACTCAAATTCTTTCACAGGTTTGTCAAAAATACCTAATGCAAAAATTATTGCTTCTACAGACATACCAATGCCCAACATATAACTGGCTCCGTTTAAATGTAGAATTTTAAACATAGCTCCAAGAATTACAACCGAAGCACCCAAACTGTAAGCAGCTCCTACAATTCTTTTCATCTTAGGCGAATTCCACCACAAATCGAATTTTGTCTGTTCGGACATAATCGTCGTTTTTTAATAATTAGATTTAAAAATTTTCTTATTCACCATTAAACGAACGTACGCAACGGAAACCAACGTACGGTCTACTTTCGTACTGATATTCGTAAGTACGTACACCACACTGAAGGTAATATGCTATATCTTTCCACGAACCTCCTTTTATCACTTTGCGTTTCAACACATCCGCATCGTCATTTTTAGCATTGTACTGAAAGTTTGGATTCATATCAGCCACCATTGTGTTTGTTGAACTTACATAAGCCGACGATGTCCATTCTGCCACGTTTCCGGCCATATCGTACAAGCCATAATCGTTAGGTGCAAAAGAACCTACTTTCATTGTAGTGGCACCAGTATCGTCGGTATAGCTTCCGCGCATAGGTTTAAAGTTGGCAAGGAAACATCCATTGTTGTCGCGAAGGTAATTTCCTCCCCATGGATACAGACCTAGTTGTTTGCCTCCACGTGCTGCATATTCCCATTCGGCTTC
>JAYFRI010000196.1:0-2594 GCA_034926015.1 Paludibacter sp.
CCGTAAAAAACAAAGCTCCCAATAAATGCAATACTATAAATATGGGCTTGGTTTTACTGTTCTTCAACTTGAAATAGAAGAATATATCCGGTATTACAAGCATGAATAACAAAAGGATAAAAACCAAAGTGTACATTTTCATAGCATCACCTAATAATTTAAGACACAAAGATAGTTTTTTTGTGCAAATTGACACAAATATGCTTTGTTAAATGAAAGATTAATTGTATATTTGTCCTTTCAATAAAATCAGAACTATCTTTTTATTTGATATGGTGCAAATTCTCTTTTTTGCAATTATTTTTATACTCGTTGCCGATTTCGGCCTGGAGCGTTGTCTTTCCTACCTCAATTTAAAGCATTCAAAAAATAAACTTCCGGATATTCTTTCAGACATATATGATACTGAGAAATACAACCGACAACAGGAGTATTTCCGTACCAATTCAAAGTTCGGCATCATAAGCAGCACATTCAGCTTTATTATCATGTTTTTGATGTACGCCTTCGGTGGTTTCGGCTGGCTCGATCAGTACCTGAGTGCCTTTATAGCGAGCGAAATACTGAAATCGCTGGCTTTTTTCGGCGTTCTATTCCTTGCTAACGATTTAATTACAATTCCATTCAGCTGGTACGACACTTTTGTAATCGAACAACGATTCGGATTCAATAAAGTAACCCCACTCATTTTTATTACTGATAAACTTAAAGGATACGTTATAACTGCCCTGATTGGTGGCGGATTGTTTTACCTTATTATAAGCATCTATTTGCTTACTCCTGATTACTTTTGGATCATTGCCTGGTCGGTAATTACTATTTTCAGTCTGTTCATGAGCATGTTCTATTCCGAACTTATCGTTCCACTCTTCAACAAGCAAACTCCTCTTGAAGCCGGTGAATTGCGTGATAGCATCGAAAAATTTGCTTCGAAAGCTAACTTTAAACTTAAAAACATTTATGTGATCGATGGATCGAAGCGATCGACAAAAGCCAATGCGTATTTTACAGGATTTGGTCCTAAAAAACGCATCGTACTCTACGATACTTTGATGGACAAGATGACTACAGACGAAATTGTAGCTGTTCTGGCACACGAAATTGGACACTATAAACATAAACACACGCTAAAAAATCTGCTGGTCTCGTTACCATCTTCGTTGTTTCTTTTCTTTTTACTTGGCATTTTTCTGAAAAGCAATGCATTGGCTCAGGCGCTTGGCGGAGCGTCGGCTAACTTCCATTTAAATATTCTTGCTTTTGGCATCTTATATTCTCCTATATCAACTGTTTTGGATTTATTTGGCAATTGGCTATCGCGTAAATTCGAATATCAGGCCGATCATTATGCTTCGGAAAACGGATTCGGAGCCTCACTGATTTCCGGACTTAAAAAGCTTTCGGCCACATCGCTCAGCAACCTTACACCACATCCGTTATATGTTTTTTTTAATTATTCGCATCCAACTATGTATCAGCGGATAAAAAATATTTTAACCGACAAAAAGTAAATTACTTATTTTAAAAACTCAGAACATGCTGCTTGGAATAATGGGGGCAATGCACGAAGAAATGAATAAAATTATATCGGCCATATCCAATAAAGAAATTATTGAAAGAGGAAGCCGTATTTATTACAAAGGGATACTTTCCGGTCAGGAAGTGGTTGCTGTTTTTTCGCGTTGGGGCAAAGTGGCGGCTGCTACAACTGCCACTCATCTGATTCTTGAATTCAAGGTCGATAGAATTGTCTTTACTGGCGTTGCCGGAGGCATTTCGCCCGACCTGAATATCGGCGATATCGTGATCGGACAACATTTATATCAGCACGATATGGATGCCCGACCTTTGATGCGCCGTTTCGAAATACCGCTGACAGGCAAAACATCCTACGAAATACCCCGGCAAAACATCGATACAATGGCTCAAGCGGTACATAACTTTCTGAAGAACAACAAAGAATTCCGAAAATTGCTGGCCGAACAGAACATTTTGCATCCAAAACTGGTGATAGGAGATATTGCCAGCGGTGACTTGTTTATTTCGAGCCAAGCCATGAAAGATGCAATGCTCCGTCATTTACCTTCGGTGGTTTGTGCCGAAATGGAAGGGGCAGCTGTAGCTCAGGTATGCGATGATTACGTAGTTCCATTGACTGTCATTCGTGTCATTTCGGACAATGCCAACGAAGAAGCGCATATTTCTGCCATCGGATTTGTAAACCAGCATGCGGGAGAATATTCATTATCGATACTTGATCAGTATATTCAAATTATAAGTTCAACCTGATTTCTATAAATTATTCTAATATAAACAATTAATCACTTCTAATTTTATGATGAACATTTTTTATTTAGTTCCTGTTGCGTCCATTGTCGCACTGGGCTTTGCCTACTATTTTTTCAAGCAAATGATGAAAGAAAGCGAAGGGACAGACACAATGAAAAAAATTGCATTGTACGTACGCCAGGGTGCAATGGCCTATCTTAAACAACAATACAAGATTGTGACTATCGTATTTGTTGTTCTTGCCCTTATTTTTGGAATAATGGCTTATTTCAATCTCCAAAACAATTGGGTTCCGTTTGCTTTCC
>JAYFRI010000334.1:0-2466 GCA_034926015.1 Paludibacter sp.
TATGCTGCCCAAATGGCTGCTCAGGATTGCTCGAAAGTTGCATTCGATTTAGGCTTACGCAAAGTGAAAGCCTATGTAAAAGGACCAGGAAACGGACGTGAGTCTGCAATTCGTACTGTACATGGTGCAGGTATTGAAGTAACAGAAATCGTTGATGTTACTCCACTTCCACACAATGGTTGTCGTCCTCCGAAACGCAGAAGAGTATAATTTGAATTTGGAGAATTAACCGTAACGTGTAAAACAGGTTGTCCGCTGATTTGGATTGCAGAATTATAACCTCTCAGCAGTCGCGGCTGTATCAATGCACAATCGGGGAGCACGCATCTTAAAAAAATAATTAAAATAAAAGAATAAAATGGCAAGATATATTGGACCAAAGTCAAGAATTGCCCGTAAGTTTGGTGAAGCTATTTTCGGACCTGATAAAGTGTTAGCGAAAAAGAATTATCCTCCCGGACAACACGGTCAGGGACGTCGCAAAAAAACGTCGGAGTATGGTATTCAGTTACGCGAAAAACAAAAAGCTAAATATACCTATGGTGTGTTAGAAAAACAATTCCGTAACTTGTACGAAAAAGCACAAAGTAACCCGGGTGTTACAGGTGTTATTTTGTTACAATTATTAGAATCTCGTTTGGATAATATCGTTTATCGTTTAGGATTTGCACCTACACGAGCTGGTGCCCGTCAGTTGGTTAGTCATAAACACATTACTGTGGATGGTAGAGTTGTGAACATTGCTTCTTATCATGTTCGTCCGGGTCAGGTAGTAGCTGTACGCGAAAAGGACAAATCGATGGAAGTAATCGCCGAATCGTTGAACGGTTTTAACCACACCAAATATCCTTGGATTGAATGGAATGCATCAACACTTTCAGGTACTTACTTACACATACCTGAACGCGAAGATATTCCTGAAAATATCAAAGAACAGTTAATTGTTGAGTTATACTCTAAATAATAAGTGAAACCATGGCTATATTAGCATTTCAAAAACCTGAAAAGGTAATCATGTTGGAAGCTGACGCATTTCAAGGTAAATTTGAATTTCGTCCGTTAGAACCGGGTTACGGTATTACCATAGGTAATGCTTTGCGCCGTATCCTTTTGTCTTCACTCGAAGGTTTTGCAATAACTTCGATTAAAATTGAAGGAATAGATCATGAGTATTCAACAATTCCAGGCGTAATTGACGATGTTACAAACATTATTCTTAATCTGAAACAGGTACGCTTTAAGCAAATTGTTGAGGATATTGACAATGAAAAAGTAACAATTAATGTGGCTGGATTATCCGTTTTAAAAGCTGGTGATATAGGTAAGTATTTTTCAGGTTTCGAGGTGTTGAATCCCGAACTTGTAATCTGCGAATTAGATCCTAGTGCAAGTTTTCAGATCGACATTACCGTAAACAAAGGACGTGGCTATACTCCTGCCGAAGACAACAGAGTAGCGACTGCTGAAATTGGTGTAATTCCAATTGATGCAATTTTTACACCTATTCGTAACGTAAAGTACACGATAGAAAACTACCGTGTAGAACAGGTGACTGACTACGAAAAGTTGGTAATCGAAATTAGTACTGATGGTTCTATACACCCAAAAGAAGCTTTGAAAGAAGCTGCAAAAATTCTGATTCACCACTTTATGTTGTTCTCTGACGAAAAAATTTCGTTAGAAGTGACCGAAGGTGAAGGAACTGATGAATTCGATGAGGAACTTCTTCATATGCGCCAGTTACTCAAAACAAAACTTACCGATCTCGAACTTTCTGTTCGTGCATTGAATTGTTTGAAAGCAGCTGATGTTGAGACCCTGGGTGAGTTAGCAGGTTTCCACAAACACGACTTACTTAAATTCCGTAATTTCGGTAAGAAATCGCTTACTGAACTTGAAGAAAAGTTGGAAAGTCTGAATTTGTCATTCGGAATGGATGTTGCCAAATATAAATTAGATAAAGAGTAAAGAGATGAGACATAATAAAAAATTCAATCATTTAGGCCGCAAAACGGCTCACAGAAAGGCAATGTTGTCCAATATGGCTTCTTCTCTTATTCAGCATAAGAGAATTGCCACTACTTTGGCTAAAGCTAAAGCATTGCAAGTATATGTAGAACCATTGCTTACAAAAGCAAAAGACGATACAACTCATTCACGTCGTACAGTTTTCAGTCATCTGCAAAACAAGGAAGTAATCACTGAATTGTTCCAGAATGTAGCTCAGAAAATTGCCGATCGTCCGGGAGGATATACCCGTATTTTACGTACAGGTTTCCGTTTGGGAGATAATGCTGAAATGTGTATTATCGAATTGGTAGACTACAACGAAAATATGTTGAAAGAAAAAGCGGTTAAGAAAGCTGCACGTACACGTCGTTCGAGCGCTGCTAAGAAATCTGAAGCTCCTGCTACTAAAGAAGCAGCTGTAGCAACAGAAGAAAAAGCAGAAGTAGCTGAATAAGA
>JAYFRI010000155.1:0-12902 GCA_034926015.1 Paludibacter sp.
AATAAAAGAGATGATTGAAGCCATGGTATTTTGCCGTGACAGTCAGGATATTGCCACTATCATTTTGACAGGCGAAGGCGATAAAGCATTTTGCAGTGGTGGCGACATCAACGTAAAACAAACTGCCGGATATATTGGAAAAGATGGAATTCCACGCCTAAACGTGTTGGATTTACAGAAAATGATTCGCAGCATGCCAAAACCCGTTGTGGCAATGGTCAACGGATTTGCAATTGGTGGCGGACATGTGCTACATGTAGTTTGCGATTTGTCTATCGCTTCCGAAAATGCAATTTTTGGACAAACAGGCCCGAAAGTAGGAAGTTTCGATGCCGGTTTCGGTTCATCCTATCTGGCTCGCGTAGTGGGACAGAAGAAAGCACGCGAAATTTGGTTCCTTTGCAAGCAATACTCAGCAGCCGAAGCGCTGGAAATGGGATTGGTAAATACTGTTGTACCATTTGAAAAATTGGAAGACGAAACAGTGGCATGGTGCCAACAAATGATGCAACACAGCCCGCTAACACTTCGAATGATAAAAGCCGGACTCAATGCCGAACTGGACGGACAAGCCGGAATCCAGGAACTAGCCGGAAATGCCACTATGCTTTATTATATGACCGAAGAAGCAAATGAAGGTAAAAATGCATTTTTAGAAAAACGCAAACCGGATTTTAGCAAATACCCGAAATTACCATAATGGAAATTTTATAGTTCATACGATGATGCAAAGTCATCGTATGAATTAAAACTTTCAAACCCTCAACACCGCCCGGAATCCTCTTACTGCATAATAGGACTGAGCTCCATTGTGGAAAACAAAAACATTTCCGTAACGAAATTCGGCAAAAATAGCTCCACCGAGCCGGCGTATGTCCGAAGGCGTTATTAGCCAACTCGAAGTTTTGGCGTCGAACTTCCCAAACTGTTGTAGCTCTCTGTATTGTTCCTCGTCCAATAATTCCACACCCATTTCGGCTGCAAGGTCCAACGCGCTATTTTCAGGCTTAAATTCTTTTCGGGCATCCAAAGCTTCTCTGTCATAGCATAAACTACGTCTGCCTTTAGGAGTTTCGCCCGAGCAGTCATAAAAAACAAATTCATTAGTGGCATAGTCATATCTCAATACATCGGGCTCACCACCTGTGCTTTCCATAGCATAAAGGCTTCTGAGTTTTGAGGGCGTTGCTTCGAGCTTTGCCTGTAATTTCTCCCAATTGATATCGGGATGACGGTGCATGTTTGAATCAAAACGCACCTTCAGCGCTTTAAGAATTTCCTGTGTTTGTTCTTCTGTAAGCTCTTGATTTAAATTTATCGGCATATTATCTGTGATTTAAGTTTGAATATTGAAACACATTTTATAAGCTTGTTTTTTTATGAAAAAGTGGACTGTAAAATTTAATATCTAAACAATTTCGGTTCTATTAAGTTTTAAGGAGAGATATATTGGATAGATTATAGTTTATTTGCTGCAATTGAATTATATTTTAAAAACTCTATCTTTGTACTTTATTTCACACATAAAAAACTAACAGATACACCCGCAACTCTTTATGAAAAAATGGATAGCCGCATTCCGGCTGAAAACATTACCGCTTGCTTTGTCGAATACAATCATGGGCTCGGCGCTGGCGGCGGGTGAAGATAAGTTTCGGTGGTCGATATTCGGTCTGGCCGCGTTGACTACTATTTTACTGCAAATCATGTCGAACATGGCAAACGATTACGGTGACTTTGTGAACGGCAAAGACACGGCCGAACGCATTGGTCCAAAACGCATGGTACAATCCGGCGAGATCACCCCGAAAACAATGCTTCGAGGCATAATTATTATTGGCATTTTTACAGCCATTTCCGGATTGACGCTTATTTTGGTTGGAACAGCCGGAATTGACATAACCAATATTCTGATTTTTGGCGTATTGGGTATAGCTGCTATTGTGGCCGCCATTAAATATACCGTTGGTAAAAACCCATACGGATATCGTGGTTTAGGTGATATTTTCGTATTTATATTTTTTGGACTTGTAGGCGTAATAGGTACTTATTTTTTGCACGCTCAATCTTTCAGTTGGGATTTGCTGCTACCCGCTTCGGCCATGGGATTTTTAAGTACCGGAGTACTTAACATGAATAATTTACGCGACTACGAAGCAGATAAAAACGCCAACAAGAAAACAATCGTGGTGGCTATGGGGCAACAAAAAGCTAAATTTTATCATTTATTTTTAGTAGGTGGAGCTATTTTACTGGCTGTAATTTACACAATAACAAACTACAATTCGCCATGGCAATGGTTATTTGTTATTTCATTACCTGTTTTATTCCTGAACCTGAAAATCGTTTTTAGCTACAAAAACTCTATTGAACTGTACCCTGAATTAGGCAAACTTTCTATGGGAACTCTACTATTTGCAATTAGTTTTGGGGTGGGATTGATTATTTAATCAACTGTATTTATGAAAGCCCGTCATACCCAAATCAATCTTCAATTCAAATTTCCTGCAGGAACTTCGCGGGGAGTTTTGCTTCATAAACCTTCGTCATTCCTCGTTCTTGAACAGGATGGTTTTACCGGCATTGGCGAATGTTCTACGATACCCGATCTGAGCATCGATCCCATGGAATTTTATGAGCAAAAATTGAACGAAGTTTGCAAATGGATCAATAATGGGAACGATCCCGAAAATATCGATTTATCCGTATTTCCGTCTATAGCTTTTGGGCTCGAAACTGCCTTACTCGATTTAAAAGCCAATGGTTCGAAAAAACTTTTTCCATCCGATTTCACCGAAGGAAAAACCGGGATTCCTATCAACGGATTAGTTTGGATGGGCGATAAGGAGTTTATGCAAAACCAAATTACAGAAAAAATTGCTGCCGGCTATCGATGTATCAAACTGAAAGTAGGTGCGCTCGATTTCGAAACAGAACTGGAAATTATTGCTGGCATTCGTGCGCAATTTTCAGAAAAAGAGATTGAAATTCGTTTGGATGCAAACGGAGGATTCAGTGCCGATGATGCTTTGTTGAAACTTGAAAAACTGGCGAAATATCAGATTCATTCCATCGAACAACCTATCAAACAAGGACAACTGTACGCAATGGCTGACATTTGCAAACATTCACCAATACCAATCGTGCTCGACGAAGAATTAATCGGGGTAAAATCAATTGATAAAGAATTAATTATCAGAAAAATAAAATCAGCTTATATCATTCTGAAACCGAGTTTGTTGGGCGGATTTAAACAGTCGGAAGAATGGATTCGGATGGCCGAAAAGCATCAGGTTAAATGGTGGATCACTTCGGCACTCGAAGCTAACATTGGGCTCAATGCCATTGCGCAATGGACTTACACATTGAATTCAGAGCTTCCACAAGGTTTGGGCACAGGGCAATTGTATCATAATAACATTCCGTCACCTCTCGAAATTCGGGATGCAAAACTATTTTATCAAACTAAAAATGATTGGGATTTAAGCGCTATTTTAAAATGAAACAGGAAACTATCCAACTCAATGGCTCAATTTTCAGTAAAGCTAATTTTGAACAACTAAAAAAAAACGACGAAGCTCCCGATTCGTGGGAAAATGCTATTTTTCTGTTTCTAAAAAACTGGTTCGACGACACTGATTTTGTGATTACACACACTTCCGGCTCAACGGGCATTCCCAAGGAAATACGACTTGCAAAAACGGCCATGCGCAATTCGGCCCGAATGACAAACACTTTTTTCGGACTCGACGAGAAAAAAACAGCTTTGCTTTGCTTGCCCGCATCTTATATTGCAGGCAAAATGATGATTGTTCGGGCTATCATGGGTGAATTCAACCTGATAACAACAGCACCAAAAGCAAACCCCTTTGAGCTAATTGAAATGCCGATTGACTTTGCAGCAATTACACCTTACCAACTACATTATTCGGCTGCATCTTTAAAACTGAAAACTGTACGAAACATTATTGTGGGCGGCGGACATGTGAATTCAACATTGGAAACTTTGGCCGAAAGCATTCCGACGGCTTTGTTCGAAACTTACGGCATGACTGAAACCTGCTCACACATTGCCCTCAGACAATTCAACGGAGCAAATAAATCCGATGTTTTCAGCGTTTTGAATGGCGTAACCATTCGACAGGATGAACGTGAATGTTTGGTCATAACTGCTCCTCACCTGCTCAACGAGGAAATCATCACCAACGACATTGTGGAAATTACAGATAAAAACACTTTTCGTTGGCTCGGGCGTTTTGATGCCACCATCAACTCGGGCGGCGTGAAAATCCATCCCGAACAGGTCGAAAAAAAGCTGGAAGGTAGTATCCCCTCCGGCTATTTTATTGCTTCTCAACCCGATAATATTTTGGGCGAAAAAGTTATTTTAGTAATCGAATCAGCGGAATATTCTGCAAGTCAGCAAACTGAACTAACAGCTTCTATCGAAAACCGACTTTCGAAATTTGAAATTCCAAAAGCAATTTATTTCGTACCGGAATTTGTTTATTCTTCTGCAAATAAGATATTACGGAAAGAAACATTACAAAAGTTAAATCAATAAAAACATTTTGTATTCAAACACATTAAAATAGAAAAAACCGACGATACGACATCGAAGTCATATGGTCGGTTTTTTTTAATTACGTGTTTTTAATTCGTTATTACAAAAGCTCCACGCTACGTTTTACAAACTTTGCCAACGCTTCACCTTTCAGCATATTATTGGCCAAAAGCGCGAGGTCAATCAACTGACGAACCTGTTTGTTTTCAGAAGCAAATGCTTTGTAAACAGTCTTTTTCTTGTCGCCAAGTTCGTCCATTTGCTTCGCAAGTGTGCTAAGTTCATCTTTTTCGGCTGTCGGAATTTCCTCGTCTTTTTTGCCTTTGTGACTTTCCTTTAGTTTATCGTGTTTTGCTTTCACTTCGGCCAGTTCGGTTGCCACCGGACTCACTTCAGCTCTGCAAGCAGTTTCTTCTTCGTTCAACAATTTTTCAATTACCGGATGTGCTGTGTTCACAACTAAATTGTAGCTGTCAGGCATTTCGCCATAAAAACTCATCATGCCACCCTGCAAAGCCGACATTTCTTTCATGCGGCGCATAAATTCATTCTGTGTAATAAAAACAGGATTGGTCGAAGGCGAAAGTTGTTCGAATGTTACAATGAAGTTAGCTTTTTCAACTTTTGGCAATTGTGAATCGAAAACAGTCACAAGCGCATCACGTTGGTCATCAGTCAAAGCTACTTTAGCCACTTCGTCTTTCTGAATAATTTTGTCAATTACATCGCTATCTACTCGCACAAAACGTGTTTTTTCGAATTTTTGCTCGAGCTGACTTACTACGTGAACATCGAGCTGTCCGTCCATAATCAGCACATCGTAGCCTTTGTCTTTGGCATGTTGAATGTAGCTGTAATGCTCGTCAGCATTGTTGGCGTACAAATAAATCAAATCGCCGTTTTTATCTTTTTGGTTTTCACCCACCAAAGTTTTATACTCTTCAAAAGTAAAGTATTTGCCATCTACATTTTTCAACAGGGCAAATTTCTCAGCACGTTCGTAGAATTTTTCATCGCTGAGCATTCCGTACTGAATGAAAATTTTCAGGTTATCCCATTTTTCTTCAAAATTAGCACGGTCTTCTTTGAAAATTTCTGCCAGGCGGTCGGCTACTTTTTTGGTAATATGGCTTGATATTTTCTTCACATTGCCATCGCTTTGCAGGTAACTACGCGACACATTCAACGGAATATCCGGTGAGTCAATCACACCATGAAGCAAAGTCAGGTATTCAGGAACGATATTTTCAACATGATCGGTTACATAAACCTGATTGCAATACAACTGAATTTTGTTGCGCTGCATATCGATGTTGTTCTTGATTTTCGGGAAGTAAAGAATACCGGTCAGGTTGAACGGATAATCCACATTCAGGTGAATATGAAACAACGGATCTTCGCCCATTGGGTTCAATTCGCGGTAGAACGACGCATAATCTTCTTCTTTCAAATCAGCAGGTTTGCGTGTCCATGCCGGATTTGGATTGTTGATGATATTGTCTTCTTCAGTTTCAACGTTTTTACCGTCTTTCCATTCTTTTTTCTTGCCAAAAGCAATTTCTATCGGAAGGAATTTACAATATTTAGTCAGCAATTCCTGGATTTTTGATTCTTCCAGAAAATCTTTATTTTCGTCGTCGATGTGCAAAACAATGTCAGTTCCGCGATCAGCTTTGATGGTATCTTCCAGCGTGTATTCAGGACTTCCATCGCATGACCAATGTTGAGCGGCATTATCTTCCTTGTGCGATTGAGTAAAAATTTCAACCTGTTTCGACACCATAAACGAAGAGTAAAAACCTAAACCGAAATGACCAATAATGGCTTGCGCATCGTTTTTGTATTTTTCGAGAAATTCCTCAGCGCCCGAAAAAGCAATCTGATTGATGTATTTCTCAATCTCGGCCGCCGTCATACCAATTCCACGGTCGGAAATTGTAAGCGTACCTTTCTTCTTATCTACCGAAACGCGCACAGTCAGGTCGCCCAGTTCACCTTTAAAATCGCCAACCGAAGCCAGTGTTTTCAGTTTTTGAGTTGCATCTACGGCGTTCGACACTAATTCACGCAAAAAAATCTCGTGATCGCTGTACAAAAATTTCTTGATAACGGGGAAAATATTGTCGCTCGTTACCCCAATGTTTCCTTTTGCCATTGTTCGTTATATATTTTATTGATTAATTTGAATTGTTATTTTACGGTGTTTTCCCTTTGCAAATAAAATGCCAGTGAAATTTTGGTGACAGAATGACAGTTTCAGGCTTTTAGCGCTGTCGTTTTAAGCAGCAATTCTAAGCCACAAAAACATACAATTTCAAAGTTAGTGTCGTGTAATTTCAAAATCTCAGGCATATGCCGGCTCTGATTTTCAGGAAAAAAAATTGCAAATGGAGTTCCATGGTTGGATTTCGGGAGATAATTCATCTCATAAAAACGGCTATATTACGTCGTTTCAGCATTTTTGACTATCTTTGCAGTCCGAAAAAATTTATTAATCATTTTTGTTTAAAGTAATTAACTGACCGTTATTTATTTCGGACAAACGAACATTTCAAACATCAAACTAATATATAATGGCTCTTCAATGTGGAATCGTAGGCTTGCCTAACGTTGGTAAATCTACCCTCTTCAACTGTCTTTCGAATGCTAAAGCCCAATCGGCAAATTTCCCTTTTTGTACAATAGAACCGAATGTGGGCGTAATTACTGTGCCCGACGAACGCCTCAATAAACTGGCTGAACTTGTACATCCACAACGCATTGTGCCCACTACTGTGGAAATTGTTGATATTGCCGGACTTGTAAAAGGAGCCAGCAAAGGCGAAGGACTTGGCAATAAATTCCTGGCCAACATCCGCGAAACTGATGCAATCTTGCATGTTTTGCGTTGCTTCGACAACGAAAACATCGTTCATGTCGACGGAAGCGTAAATCCGGTTCGCGACAAAGAAATCATCGACATAGAGCTTCAGTTAAAAGACCTCGAAACAGTAGAAAGCCGTATCAGCAAAGTGCAAAAACAAGCTGCTGCCGGAGACAAACAAGCCAAAGCGCTTTACGACATTTACATCCTGTACAAAGAAGCATTGTTGCAGGGAAAATCGGCCCGAACTGTGAAACTTGATCCTTTGGATAAAAAGTTAGTCAAAGATTTATATCTGCTGACCGATAAACCCGTGATGTATGTTTGTAACGTTGACGAAGCGTCGGCAGTAAACGGAAATGCCTATGTTGAAGCTGTTCGCGAAGCGGTGAAGGACGAAGGTGCTGAAATTCTGGTAGTAGCTGCTGCCACCGAGGCCGACATTGCCGAACTCGAAACTTACGACGAACGTCAGATGTTCCTCGAAGAAGTGGGACTGAAAGAGTCAGGTGTTGCGCGGCTGATTCGTGCAGCTTATCACCTGCTCGATTTGCAAACTTATTTCACAGCCGGTATTCAGGAAGTGCGTGCCTGGACTTTTGAACGCAACTGGAAAGCGCCACAATGTGCCGGTGTTATTCACACCGATTTCGAAAAAGGATTTATACGTGCCGAAGTGATAAAATACGAAGATTTTACAACCCTTGGCTCTGAAGCTGCTTGTAAAGAAGCCGGTAAAATGAGCGTTGAAGGTAAAGAATACGTGGTGCAGGACGGAGACATTATGCAATTCAGATTCAATGTATAAACTCTGATACATTCAGGCAGAATCATTCAAAAAAATCTTATTTTCAGCACAGTACGCCTTGCAGTTTTTGGAACTGCAAGGCGTACTGTTTTTTACTGCTCTCCCCCGTCCGCTAACAAACTACAGTCCTGCCCGTTTTGTTTTTCTCTATGCTAAAATATCCCGAATATTCAGTCTATCCTGCTCCAAAAACAATAAAGATTTGTTTTAGTGGAGTCCATCATCCGATGGCTAAAAGTTTTTTTGTATATTTGCACATCATACAGTAATGGGCTTTATTTGAAATAACAAGATATGCAATTTTCAGCAATCATAGGACAACAAGCTATAAAAGAACGCTTCATACGTACCGTAAAAGAGCAACGGATTCCTCATGCTCAACTGCTTCGTGGCCCCGAAGGAATTGGGAAACTGTCGCTTGCCATTGCATATGCGCAGTACATTTGCTGCGAAAACAGGCAGGATACCGATTCCTGTGGCGTTTGTCCTTCGTGCGTGAAATACAACAAGTTGATTCATCCCGATTTACATTTTGTTTTCCCTGTCATTAAACCAGCCGGACGAAGCTCGGTTGTATGCGACGATTTTATTAACGAATTTCGTGCAATGGTATTGGAGAACAAACACTTTAGTCTGAACGATTGGTATGCCCGCATTTCGGGGGACGCCAAGCAAGGCATGATTTACGCCAACGAAAGTCAGGAAATAATACGCAAACTGAACCTGAAAACTTACGAATCGGAGTATAAAATAATGATTATATGGCTGCCCGAGAAAATGAATAATCAGTGTGCCAACAAGTTACTCAAAATTCTTGAAGAACCACCCGAAAAAACAGTTTTTCTTTTGGTATCCAATACTCCGGATGAAATCATCACAACAATTTTATCGCGCACACAGCATATCAACATCCCTACGTTAAGAATAGATGACGTAATGTTGACTTTATTGAATGACCCAAATCTGGAAATTACGCAGCATGATGCCATGAATGTGGCACGCATTTCGAATGGCAGCTATCTTTCAGCCCTTTCAGCGCTAAACGAAAACGATGAAAATAAACAAAACTTTGAACGTTTCGTTCTGATCATGCGTTTAGCATGGCAGGTTGGAAACCGCAAAGATCATTCATCGCTTAAAATATTAAAAAAATGGTCGGACGATATGGCTTCCGCTTTAGTAGGACGCGAACGTCAGAAAAACTTTCTGGCTTACGCTCAAAGACTAACGCGTGAAAACTTTATTCTTAACCTGAAAGAGCCCGAACTAAATTATCTGACAAGCTACGAAGCAGATTTTTCGCGAAAATTTTCGCCCTTCATTCACGAACGAAATGTAGAAGATCTGATGCTTGAATTTGCTTTGGCCGAACGCCATATTGAACAAAACGTGAATGCCAAAATGGTATTCTTCGATCTTGTTCTTAAAATAATTATGTTACTGAAAAGACAACTAAGAGAAGGCTGAACAAGTCTAAAATGAACTAAAATTGTCTCATATAAAAAAATCAATATACACCCGCAGGCAACAACTCCTGCAAAACTAATAAAATACAATGGATCAAACTCTCAATAGCGGCGGTGGCTGCATCACTAAAGGAGGCTGTGCCTGCAATTCGCGACAAAAACTAAGTGTTCACGATTGGCTGTCCGACCTGCCTGAAACCATACAAGATTCCGATTTTATCGAAGTTCAGTTTAAAAACACACGCAAAGGTTATTATCTGAACAGCACAAAAATAACCCTCGAAAAAGGCGACACTGTGGCCGTAGAATCATCACCCGGTCACGATATTGGACAAGTAACGCTTGTTGGACGTCTGGTACTGCTCCAAATGGCAAAAAACAACTTCAATCCCGAAAAGATGGAAGTAAAAAGGGTTTACCGAAAAGCAAAAGAAACCGATATCGAAAAATACAACGAAGCGAAAAGCAAAGAACAACAAACAATGATCAAAGCCCGTCAGATAGCCGAAAATCTGAAGCTGAACATGAAAATTGGAGATGTTGAATTTCAGGGTGACGGCAATAAGGCAATTTTTTATTATATCGCCGACGAACGCGTGGACTTCAGGCAATTGATTAAAGTTTTTGCCGAGACTTTCAGAGTGCGCATCGAAATGAAACAAATTGGTGCGCGTCAGGAAGCCGGACGTATAGGTGGTATCGGCTCTTGCGGACGCGAATTGTGCTGCTCAGGCTGGATGACAAGCTTCAACTCTGTATCAACAACAGCAGCCCGCACACAGGATATTTCACTCAATCCCCAAAAACTGGCCGGACAATGCGGAAAATTAAAATGTTGCATGAATTATGAGCTTGATGCTTACACCGACGCAACCAAAGACTTTCCATCCCGTGAAGTTCCACTCGAAACACGCGACAATACCTACTACCATTTCAAAACAGATGTTTTCAAAGGTCTGATTTCGTATTCTACTTCCCAAAATTTTGGTGCCAATATAGTTACAATTTCCACCGATCGGGCAAAGGAAGTCATGACAATGAATAAAAAAGGTTTAAAACCGGATGTACTTGATGACTTTACGGATAACGAAAAGAAACCAATCAATGTAAATTACGAAAACGGTGTGGGACAGGACAGTCTTACTCGTTTCGACACCGGTAAAAAAGCTTCGGGAAGTAAGTCGAACAAAAAAAACAATCAGCGTCCTCCGTTAGCAAAGCCCACAAAGGCAACAAAACCGGACAACGACAATGCACAAGCCAGCCCAAAGACGAACGACAAAGTCCAGACGAACCCAAAGGCGAACAACAAAACAAAACCAAATCCACCAAAGCTTATAAAGAAAAATGAATAAAACCATTCTGTCAAAACCGGTTACGTTTACTTTTCTGTTGATCTCGTTTTTTGCGATCTCATGTAACCGGAACGATGTCTTCTTCGAATACAAAACCGTTTGGCCTGAAGGCTGGAACAAAGACAGTTCCCTTGTTTACACTGTAAACATCACCGATACAGTTGCCAAATACGACATTTATATAAACACAAGGAACAGAGGAGAATATCCACACCAAAACTTGTGGCTTTTTATTTCTAAGTGGAATCCGGACAGCACTTTATCAAAAGACAGCATTGATTTTTATCTGGCCGATCAACGCGGAAAATGGCTAGGATCAGGCATAGGACAGGCCTTCGAAATGCCTGTATTGTACCTCGAAAATGTAAGTTTCCCGCAAGCCGGGAATTATGTTTTCAGCCTAAAGCACGGGATGCGCGACTCACTGCTCGTAGGACTGAACGATGTGGGACTGAGAATTGAGAAAAAAGAGTAAACAGCAAAAATTTAATATAAAAAGTGGGTAAAAATAAGTTGGCAAAATTTGCCGATATGGAAGAGTTTCCGCACGTATTTCAGGTGTCGTCACATGCCTTGCGCGAAGGACAACAGTTCGAAATGAAAGGACAATGGAATAAACAATTTTTCAAAAACGACAATCCTATCGTACTTGAACTTGGCTGTGGCAAAGGCGAATACACTGTAGGTCTGGCACAACTATTTCCCGATAAAAATTTTATCGGAGTAGATATAAAAGGAGCCCGCCTATGGACCGGAGCAAAAGACGCGTTGGCAAAAGACTTACACAATGTAGCTTTTTTGAGAACGAACATAGAAATGATACATCATTTCTTTTCGGCTGACGAAGTAAGCGAGATATGGCTTACTTTTCCGGATCCACAAATGAAAAAAACAACCAAACGTCTGACGGCTACCAATTTCATAAATTCGTACCGACAATTTCTAAAGCCCGGTGGATTGATCCATTTAAAAACCGACAGCAATTTCATGTTTACTTACACCTGCGAAATGGTGAAAGCAAACAATTTCGCCGTTAATTTTTCATCTGATGATTTGTACGCATCAAACTTTGTCGATCCGATTTTAAGCATAAAAACGTATTACGAACAGCAGTGGCTCGCACGTGGATTGACAATCAAATACATTCAGTTCGTTATCGATCAGAACAATGACTTAATTGAACCCGACATAGAAATAGAACACGATGCCTACCGAAGCTTTGGAAGAAGTAAAAGACACAACATGGACAGCGAATTGAACAGCTCAGGTAACGAATAAACTTTAGCATGGATTAAGTTGTTTCTATTTACAATTTCCATTGTCGGTTTATTTGGATAGAAAACCGAAACACCCGATTTTTTTCAAGAGAAGCACTGAACATTGCAGGAAGATAACTTTAAATTTTTGCTCCTGTTTTTTCTCTTATTTTTAAACAGTAAAACAATTAAACAAAATGACATTATATCCGCAGTTAATCCTCGACGCATTGGCACACGTGCGTTACCCGGGCACAGGAAAAGACATTGTTTCCTCGGGAATGGTACAGGACAACATTCGCATTGATGGGAATAAAGTAAGTTTTTCGCTTGTATTCGACAAACAAAACGATCCTTTTTCGAAATCGGTTGTGAAAGCTGCCGAACAAGCAATTCTCACTTATATCGGCGATGACATTGACATCAAAGGAAATATAAGCGTAGAGATGAAAGAAGCGCCGAAACCTAAATCAACGCCTATTTTACCCGGCGTAAAGAACATCATTGCCGTATTTTCGGGCAAAGGTGGCGTTGGCAAATCTACAGTATCGTCGAATCTGGCCATTTCTCTTGCCAAACTGGGCTATAAA
>JAYFRI010000131.1:0-3833 GCA_034926015.1 Paludibacter sp.
TAGGTGCTGGTTATAAATTCGAAAACGTATGGATTCAATCGCGTAATGCAGGAGGATTCCCTACAAGTGGTGGTTATAGTGCTACAGATATGTCACGTGGTATGGCAGTGAAGGATGGTAAAATTCTGATCACAAAACGTATTCCTCAAACGGCACCTGCATTTACGCTTTGTCAGGTATTGGTGTACGAAGCTGCTACCGGAAACCTACTTAAAGAAGTAGCTTTGCCTGATACAATGTTTACCATTAAAGGTACTGATGGGGTACGTACCCAAACAGGTTTACCAGCTAACGATATTCAGATTGATGATGCAGGAAATATTCTGATTGCGAATTACACTCCAAATATTTATACATCGCCTTATCAGATTTATATGATCGATATCGATTTTAGTGCGGGAACTGTTACCAATGTAAAACAAATTTTGAATTATAAAGAGCCATTTGAAGGTGAGGCTGCTCCAGCAACTTTACGTCTCGACTACTTTGGAACCCATGGTGATATGAATGGAAATGGTTATATTATGTCTTCAGTAGGTGGAACAGTGGCTGGTGTTGGTAATACTGTGCTTAAATGGGATGTTGTAAACGGCGTAGCTACTGATTATTTTGATCAGATTATTATTAAGGAATATTTCCCTGCTGCTGCAACAGGAAATGATACAGGCTCAAGGGTAACACCTTTGGATGAAAATCTTTTTTATCTTGATGGACAAGCTTCCTTTGCTACCCTTTACGATATTGACGGTAACTACGTAGATGGATTTAAAAGCATCGGTACAAGCGATTTCATTAAAAATGCAACAGCTGGTAATAACGGTGTTGATGAATTTATGTTAGGTGGAAAAAGCTTTATGGTGTTTTCGTATCGTAATACAACCGGTACTCCTGCTTCTTCATGGGCGATTGCTGAATTAGACCTTACAGGTGCTAATCCTATTAAACCATTGACTGTTTTTCCTGCAGCTGGTATGGGTACGCAGCAAAACGGAGTTCGTACAGCTTTGCCACGTATCGAAGTGATTGGTGATGTTGCAAATATTTTTGTGTATGGTTGTAACAATGGTTTGGCCTATTACAAATTCTCATTGGCTCCATCGGCTGTTCATAACCCAGATGCATCAAAGGTTAATATTACAGTTGAAGGCAATGTGATTAAAACATCAGAACAGGTGGCAAGTATAGAAGTAATCAGCTTGACAGGTCAGAAAATGTCGAAAGTTTCTAATGCTTCAGCAGTGAACGCACCTGCAACTAAAGGTGTTTACATTGTAACTATCGTTGATAATACTGGAGCTAAAAAGATTCAGAAAGTTTCTATCAACTAAATAATTACAGGAAGGTGATGGGTTTTTCATCACCTTCCTGTTTCTCTTTTCCTTCCCTTTTCTTTTCTCCTCCTGCTTCTCATCCCCGGGGATGGGTGGCTTTATTCCTTATTTAAACATCGGTCAATATGAAAAAAATACAATTACTTATTTTCATGCTATTCTTGTCATTGGTTGTGTTTGCTCAATCAATACAAATTGATGGTAAAACATACACAGTCGATACTTTATCCAACTTTAAAGTTGGTCCTGGTAGTGAATATACTGCTCTAAGGTTAAAGAGTTCTACACGGCTCGATGTGTTTTTTCTAAAAGTGGATGCTTCTCATCCCAATATCTCCTTCAAAGCTGTACTCGGACGCGATTCTATTTATACCGGCGAACAACCTTCGGCAATGGCTAAACGCAAGAGCAAAGAAGGTGCGGTATATTTTGCCGGTACCAATGGCGATTTCTATGCTACTACAGGTTATGTAGGTTATCCGATTGCAGGCTGTATGGTCGAAAGTGAGATTGCCAAAATCCCCGCTGCCGACAGAAAAATTATTGCTTTCGATGAAAATAAAACGCCAACTATAGGAGTGATGACCTATTCAGGAAATGTGAAATTTGGATCTTCGGTTTGGACGATCAACAGCGTCAATCATTTACGTAACGATAACAGACTGGTGCTCTTTAATCAGCACAATGGTAAAAGGACCCGTACCAATGCTTTTGGAACTGAAGTACTGTTGCAACTTGTCGAAGGTCAAAGCTGGGGCGCCAACAAGGCCATCAGAATGAAAGTTGTAAATAAAGAAATGAATGTAGGCAACATGGCTATCCCTAAAGGATTTGCGGTGTTATCGGGGCACGGAACTGCTGCTACAAATTTGAATACGCTTAATATTGGCGATGAAATTGAAATTAATTTAAACCTTACACTCGATGGGCAGAACGGCTCGTACACCGAAGTGATAGGTGGTGATAACAGAAATCCAATGCTTAAAGATGGTGTGGTGGAAACTGCAGAGGTTTGGGCCGAACTTCATCCACGTACTGCTATTGGTTATAGCGAAGACCGGAAAACTGTGATCTATTGTGTTGTTGACGGCCGTGGTGCGTCAGCCGGAGTTACTACAAAACAATTGGCCGAACTTATGAAAAGTGCCGGAGCTTATACAGCCTTTAATATGGATGGTGGAGGCTCAAGCAGCATGTACATCAAAGAATTTAACCAGGTAAATACGCCAAGTGATGGTTCTGAACGTGCCGTTTCGAATGGAATCTTTGCAGTGTCGTCTGCTCCAACTGATAATACAATCACAGAATTAAAATCATATACCCGCAAAATTCAATTGCCTAAATTTGGTGTTTTTAAACCTAAATTTTTAGCATATAACCAATATGGTGTTTTAATTAATAAGGACCTGGCAGGTGTAACCTTGAGTTGTGCTCCTGAAGTGGGCGAAATTGCTGCCGATGGTCGGTTTGTGGCTTCGGGCACCAATGGCGGAACGGTAATTGCAACCTATAATAGTATTCAGACTCAGTTTCAGGTGGAATTGATTTCGTCAGCCGAAATTGCATTCAAACTTGATTCGGTACTTCTTGACAATCGTACAGATTACTCGGTGCAGATACAAAGTGTCATCGGAATTAATACAATGGAAGTGCTACCGGCTGCATTGAACTGGACGGCTGTTGATCCGTCGGTATGTGCTGTTCAGAATGGTGTTCTGAAAGGTATTAAAAATGGTTCTACATGGGTGTATGGTACTTTAGGCGATTTTAAAGATTCGATTAAGGTAAAAGTTCAACTTCCACCGGCAGCTACAATGATAGGCGACGATATGAAAGTTGAAAATTGGGAGTTGCAGGCTTCGAGTGAGCTCAATGCTGTACTGAATACTGCAAATCTTCCTGTTAGCTGGACCCACGGTGCTGCTGTTAACTATGTATATAAGTCAGCACGTGCACCTTATATTAAGTTGTCGAAAAACTTTGCAATGTACGGTTTGCCTGATACAATTAAGCTGGTAATGAATATTGGTGATATGAATATCTCCAGAGCCATTGTGTCATTAAGGGCCAACAATGTCACTCAGATCACAACCAAAGAATTTACAGGATTAACAAAAAATGCTGATACTCAAATAACAATACCAACAAGCAGCTTATTCAATACTGCTGATATTTCTGTGTATCCGATCTGGTTCAATAATGTGAACTTTTACCTTGGATCACAAACTGCTAATCAGGCGTATACCCTTGCTCTGAAAGAGATTGTTCTTAGTTATAAAAATGTTCAGATATCGGGTACTCCTTCTGTGTTTATGTCGCAAATAAATGTCTATCCAAATCCGGTGGTGAATGGAATACTGAATATCAAATTAGGCGACAGTCACGCTCAGCAGGTAAAGGTAGAGGTGTTTTCTATGATGGGTCAGCAACTGCTATCGAAACAATATATTAACAACCAGCAGGAAGAAATTTCATTCTCCATTGGTGATCTGAAAAGCGGTA
>JAYFRI010000303.1:0-10625 GCA_034926015.1 Paludibacter sp.
AAATGCGCTATTATTAAGAAGCGAATATTTATCTTTGCAAAGATAAATTATTGACACTTAAAAACACACACTAATTAATATAAATTTTTATGAAAAGAATATCTTTATTTTTATTTGTCGCTTTGGTTTTTACTTCATGCTCCAGCGTTCTTATTACAGGTCGCAAACAGTTGCTTTTGGTGTCGGATGCAGAAGTGTTGTCGATGAGCGCCACGGCTTACAAACAATTTATCGACTCAGTACCTGTCTCGAAAAATGTTGCCAATTCCGCAATGGTGAAAAAAGTAGGGCTTAAAATCTCTACCGAGGTAGAAAAATTTCTGATCAACAACGGAGCTGCTGCCGATACGGCCAATTATGCGTGGGAATTTAGTTTGGTGAAGGATACAACAGTCAATGCTTTTTGTATGCCGGGCGGTAAAGTTGTTTTTTATGAAGGAATTTTGCCAATGACAAAAACCGAAGCCGGAATGGCAGTAGTGATGGGTCACGAAATTGCTCATGCAGTGGCCAAGCACAGCAACGAGCGCATGAGCCAGCAGATGATAGCGCAATATGGCGCTTCCATAACGGATGTTCTTTTGTCCAATAAGCCAGCCGCCACGCGCCAAACCATCAATATACTATACGGGCTGGGCGCTCAGGTGGGTGTTATTTTGCCTTATTCGCGCAAGCACGAGTACGAAGCCGACCGGCTTGGATTGATTTTTATGGCCATGGCGGGTTACGACCCCAACGAAGCGGTGGCTTTTTGGGAACGTATGTCGGCCAACGGTTCAGGTTCGACGCTCGAATTTATGAGCACTCACCCTACCGACGAAAAACGTATTGCAAATATGAAAAACGTATTGCCCGAGGCTATGGGGTATTATAAAAAGTAAAGTTTCCGGTTTACGGACGTTGAACTGTTGGATTGTGGACTTAACTTTAATGAGCTAAGCCCTTCGGGCTTAGCCTGTCGATATTGATATATGAAAATGAAAAGGGGCGGATCAATTCGATCCGCTCCTTTTGTGTGTTTGAATGTTTAGTTGTAAATACCCTTTGAAGGGTAAAAACAACCTGAAAACAACTGAGGGTTTGACTTGGAGTCAAACCCTCAGTTGTAAAATGCCATATTTCGTTCTTCTGTTGTTGCTGAATTTGCCGGCTGATGGTTTATTGTGTTTGGCAGTGCCGGTTTTGTTCGAATTGGATGAATTGGAGCGCAGCTCGCGTGCTTTGGGATTGGCTACACCGGAGCGGATCACTTTTTTGGCGGCTGAGGATGCAGGAGCCCGTTGCGCTGTTTTTTTTGTTTCGGGTTCCTCCGTTTTCGGCGCTTGTCGTTTCTGTTTTTTCTGTTGTTTCGGGAGGGCTTCCTTCGTGTTTTGCGGACGGATTTCGGAGGACGATTTTTCAATGGCATTTGTTATCTCCGTCATCTCATCCTCGGTGAGTAAACGCCATTCGCCCAGAGGTATGCCTTTGATGTTGATGTTCATAATGCGCACGCGTTCGAGTTTTACAACTTCGTATCCAAAGTATTCGCACATCCGGCGTATCTGGCGGTTGAGGCCCTGCACAAGGGTAATCCGAAAAACATAAACAGAGATTTTAGCGAGCATGCATTTTTTAGTCATTTCGCCCAAAATCGGAACACCGTTGCCCATTTGCTGTATAAATTCATCGGTCACCGGCTTGTTCACTGTAACGATATATTCCTTTTCGTGATGGTTGCCGGCACGCAATATCTTATTCACGATGTCGCCGTTGTTTGTCAGAAATATAAGTCCCTGAGAATCTTTGTCCAGTCGTCCAATGGGAAAAATTCGTTCGTGATAACCAATATAATCGATGATTGAATCTTTTACGCCAATTTCGGTGGTGCTTATAATACCTACCGGTTTGTTGAAGGCCATCAACACAAAATCGTTGTCTGTTTTGGCCTCCACGGGGTTGCCATTCAGCATCACTTTGTCGTAAACGGGCGTCACCATATCGCCGATTTTGGCGCGCTTGCCATTCACCATGACGTGTCCGGTTTCGATGTACTTATCTGCTTCGCGACGTGAACAGACACCGCTATCGCTTATAAATTTATTGAGACGTATTTTTTCGGCCATTGTATTCTTTTGTTTGATGTTTTAATTGTCGGTTTGTTTTTTTTTTGTTGGGCAATACGGGGACTTTGTTTATTTCTCTCTTTTCAGAACATCCAGCAACTCTGTCATAACCATTGCGCTGGCTCCCCAAAGTTCGACGTTGCCAACATTGTAATAAGCTGCATTTACCGAACCACCGGTCGAAGGTACTACAAATTCCTTTTGCTGAATCACATTTTCGGCAAAAAAGTCAGCAATATCAATTTCAATCACTTCGGCCACTTCGCGTTGGTCGGCAATGTAAAGTGGTTTTTCGTTCAGAAATCCAACGAATACACTGATCAGGAAATTGCTTGGCGGAACGTAGATATCGGTCAGCCGGCCCAGCACCTCAATTTTATCGGCACCGATGCCGATTTCTTCTTCAATTTCGCGCAGGGCGGTGTGTTCAATCGAAGGATCGGTTTCCTCGTACCGTCCACCGGGGAAGGCGATTTGTCCGGCATGTATCCCTACGTAAAAACTGCGCCGGATGAGAATGACTTTTGTACGGTTGTTTTCATTGAAAAGCAAAATCATTACAGCGCTTTGTTTGGCATTTTGCCGGTTGGCAAGGTAGCCTGCAATTTCTTTTGCCCGCTCGGGTGGCCCCAGTTTTAAGTGCGACGACAGGCCGGGTAGGGGCTGGCTTAATTTCTGTCGGATAATGTCGGAACTAAGATGCATATTTTTAAATAAAATAACAAAGCGCAATTTGTTGTTGCGCTTTGTTTGTTTCTTGTCGATGGTAATAATTCCTTCTTATTTGCTTACTGGCAAATGACGCAGCCTTCGCATTTCGATAATTCGCCACGCAATCGTTTTTCTACAAGCAATTTCATGCGGTCCTGTAAAGCGTCGATACGTATGTTGTCGATCACATCGGCTGTGAAGGCAAACATAAGTAACAAGCGGGCTTCTTTTTCGGGAATGCCGCGCGAACGCATGTAGAACATTGCGTTTTCGTCGAGCTGCCCTATGGTGGCGCCGTGCGAACATTTCACATCGTCGGCATAAATTTCGAGCTGCGGTTTTGTGCGCATCTTGGCGGTGCGGTTCAGCAATATGTTTTTATTGGTCTGGAATGCAGCCGTTTTTTGTGCATCCCTCGCCACATAAAGTTTCCCTGTGAAACCGCCTTTCGAATTATCATCGAGCACATACTTGAAAAGTTCGTTGCTGTTGCAATTGGGTTTGCTGTGAATCACTGACGTGAAATTATCTACCTGTTGCTTTTTGTCGGCAATCACCATTCCGCAAAGTGTTGTTTCGCAGTGTTCGCCGTTTACATCAATTTCGATGGTATTGCGTGTGATGCCATTGTGAAGTGTCATCACATTGGTCAGCACGTTCGACGAATCTTTTTGTTCGATGAGCAGCGTTGATAAGTTCGTAGTTTTTATATGTGTATTTTCGAGTTTGTAATGCTCGTAACTTGCATTTTCGTCTACAAAAACCTCGGTTACTCTGTTGGTGGTGAAGCGCACATCGTCCATTGTGTGGTCGCAAACCAGTAACTGGGCTTTAGCGCCTTTTTCGATGATGATCAAATTATGGCTATTGGCCATAAAATCCACATCCGAGCGCATGATGTTGATGAGCTGAACAGGTTTGTCGAGTTGTACATTTTCAGGTACATACATAAAGAAACCATCCTGTGCAAACGCACCGTTGAAGGCAACCAAACCATCCTTTTTGGTGGTGCTTAACTTGCCGTAATATGCTTCCACCAATTCCGGGTGTGTTTTGGTAATTTCGTTCAGACTACCTATTATCACACCTTCGGGCAGGTCGTCGTTGCGGGCATCGCGCACCGGATAAAAGCCGTCGTTCAGAACGAAATAAAGGTACGAGTGAATGCCCGGAACATCGCACTTGAATACTTCGTAGGGATTCACCGGAATTTTCACCCGGTTCAGGTTGAGTCCGTAGTCGACCGAAAGCGGCTCCGTCAGGTCGGTGTATTTGTAGTTTTCGAGCTTCGAAGTAGGGAATCCTAACTCCTCAAAAAGCCCGAAAGATGCATCACGCACCGCATTCATCAATGGCGACGAATGCTTTTTTATGGTTTCGTGTTGCGATTTATATAATTCGATATATTGCTTTTCCATTTTTTTGCCAGTAAGGCTAAGTGTCACATATGTGTTTTCTTAGCGTCTGTTATTTTGCTTCCACTTCCTGTTTAATCCAATCGTAACCTTTTTCTTCGAGTTCGAGGGCCAGGTTTTTGTCGCCGGTTTTTACTATTCTTCCATCGTAAAGTACATGAACAAAATCGGGTACTATGTAGTCGAGCAGACGTTGGTAATGTGTGATGACAATAGTGGCGTTGTCGGCGCGTTTCAGTTTGTTCACACCGTTGGCCACAATGCGCAGCGCATCAATGTCAAGCCCTGAGTCGGTTTCGTCGAGAATAGACAAATGTGGATCGAGCATTGCCATTTGGAAAATTTCATTTCTTTTCTTTTCGCCTCCCGAGAATCCTTCGTTCACTGATCGGTTGGTAAGTTTGTTGTCCATTTCCACCAGTTCTTTCTTTTCGCGCATAAGGCGTAAAAAGTCAGTGGCCGAAATAGGTTCTTGTTGGCGGTATTTGCGTTGTTCGTTGATGGCGGTGCGCATGAAATTCACCATGCTTACACCCGGAATTTCTACCGGATACTGAAAGCTAAGGAAAATGCCTTCGTTGGCACGTTGTTCGGGCGCGAGCTCCAATAAGTCTTTACCATGAAAGCTTACATTGCCATGCGTAACTTCAAAAGCCGGATGGCCGGTGAGTACCGAGGCCAAAGTAGATTTTCCTGCACCATTAGGCCCCATGATGGCGTGAATTTCACCCGGATTTACCGTCAGGTTCAATCCTTTTAATATTTCTTTGCCATTGATGTTGGCGTGTAAATTTTTTATTTCTAACATAATAATTTGCCCCTGATCCCCTAAAAGGGAACTTCTCATATTTGCAAAGGGGGTGAGAAGTATATATTCTTTATTGTTATTATAATAATCAGTACTAATTAAAATTCCCCCTTTTGGGGGTTAGGGGGCTGAGCGTTAGCCCACAGAGCCCTCCAGCGTGATTTGAAGCAATTTTTGTGCTTCAACGGCAAATTCCATTGGTAGCTTGTTCAGCACTTCTTTGGCATAACCGTTTACAATCAGCCCTACAGCATCTTCGGTAGAAATACCCCGTTGGTTGCAATAGAAAATCTGATCTTCACTTATTTTTGATGTCGTAGCTTCGTGTTCCACTATGGCTGTTTCGTTGTTCACCTCCATGTACGGAAAAGTGTGAGCGCCACATTTATCGCCAAGCAGCAAACTATCGCATTGCGAAAAGTTTCGGGCATTGTCGGCATTCGGGCTTACCCGTACCAATCCACGATAGCTGTTGTTGCTTACGCCAGCCGAAATTCCTTTCGAGAGAATATGGCTTCGTGTGTTTTTGCCAAGGTGAATCATTTTTGTTCCGGTGTCGGCTTGCTGATGATGGTTGGTGACGGCTACCGAATAAAACTCGGCAGACGAATTGTCGCCCTGCAAAATACAGCTAGGATATTTCCATGTAATGGCCGATCCGGTTTCAACCTGCGTCCAGGATAATTTGGAGTTGGCGCCTTTGCAAATGCCACGTTTTGTTACAAAGTTGTAAACGCCACCTTTGCCTTCCTTGTCGCCTGGATACCAGTTCTGAACAGTGGAGTATTTTACCTCTGCATTTTTCATCACCACAATTTCCACAATGGCGGCATGCAGCTGGTTTTCGTCGCGGGTAGGTGCTGTACAACCTTCGAGGTACGATACATAGCTGTCTTCGTCGGCAACAATAAGTGTGCGTTCGAACTGGCCGGTATTTACGGCGTTGATGCGGAAGTAGGTCGACAATTCCATGGGGCAACGTACGCCCTTGGGAATGTAGACAAACGATCCGTCGCTGAACACCGCTGAGTTGAGCGCCGCAAAGAAGTTATCAGTCACCGGCACCACCGACGACATGTATTTCTGAATTAAATCGGGGTGATGCTCTACCGCCTCGCTGAACGAGCAAAAAATAATTCCTTTTTCGGCAAGGGTTTCTTTGAAAGTTGTTTTTACCGATACGCTATCCATAACCGCATCCACGGCAATACCCGAAAGCGCCATTTGTTCTTCGAGCGGAATGCCCAGTTTGTTGAAGGTTTTCAGCAATTCGGGATCCACCTCGTCGAGACTTTTGGGTCCGTTGGTGCGTGGCGCTGCGTAATAGGATATGCTTTGGTAATCTATTGCCGGAATTTTCAGATGCGCCCATTCAGGCATTTTCATTTTCGTCCATTGATGGTATGCTTTCAATCTGTATTCGAGCATCCACTCAGGTTCGTTTTTTTTTGCCGAAATGATGCGAACAACATCTTCGTTGAGTCCAACAGGAATGATATCTGTTTCAATGTCAGTTGTAAATCCGTATTTGTAATCGGCCTGGGTTACTTCGTGTAATATATCTTCTGCCATAATTGTTTTTTCTTGTCATTTTCTGATTGTATCTGGCTTAGAGTTCAAATCAGAGCACAAAATTACGAAAAAAAATGCACGTTTCCGTGCTGATTTATTGTTTATAATGTACGCAAATAACATTCGAAAACGGGTATTTGTTTTCTGCGGGCCGAAGTTTGACGATTTTTAATGGCATTGGTTGACTTATTGATGATGGATTGTGGTTTGAGTATCTTAATTATAGTTACTTAAAGGGTGTTGTATTAAGAAAAACATTTATCTTTGTGTTTTATAACCAACTTAAAAAAAGCAACGTTGCATATGTCTGAAGAAAAAGTAGAAAAGAAGAGATTCCGACGCACCAAGATAGCCATCGAGAGGGATGTTTTGCAGGCGGTAGGAAGTTTAATAGAAGAACTCGGATTTTCGAATGTAACTCTTACCGGTGTTGCCAGGAGGGCGAAGATTGAGCCTGCGGTTTTTTATCGCCGCTATAACAATCTTGAGGAATTGTTTGACAAGTACACCCAAAAATACGATTATTGGCTGGCTGGCGTGGCTAAAAGTATTCCCAAAAATCTGAACGAGTTTGAAATGTATAGCTGGATCATGGATCAGCTTGTGCAGGAATTGCTGAAAAACAAAGGGATGCAGCAGTTGCTGATTTGGGAACTATCGGATGATAATGTGACCACCCGCCGTACTTCCAAATTGCGCGAAGTTGTAAATCAGCCCCTGTTGGCAATGCTCGAACAAAAGTTCAAAGGCACCGGACTGGATGTGAATGTGATTTGTGCAATGATGATATCGGGGATTTATTATCTGATTTTACATCGCAAACGTTCTGAATTTTGTTCAATCGATTTTAATACAAAAATTGGTAAAGAACGATTGAGAACAGGCGTAAGGCAAATGTCGGAGCTGCTTTTTGACGGGATTCAGAAGAAAAAAGAAATGCTTGAGATAGCCGAACGTTTACGTGCCGAAGGGGTAAGCGAAGAAATTATTTCGAAATGTGTACTTGTTTGATCTGAAACAAACTGACAGGGATTGAAAACCTTAAAAGGTTATTTTCTTGATGGTTAGTGTAAATACATAATAAAAAAGAGCGGATGCCAATGGAATTTTCCAATGTCATCCGCTCTGCTTTTTTTTGACTTGTATTATTTTGCCTGATTTACTATTTCAAGTGTGTCCGAAGCAATCATAAATTCCTCGTCGGTAGGAATCACCACTACTTTTACAGTGGAATCGGGAGTACTGAGCAGTACTTCTTTTCCCCGGCTCGAAGCGTTTAGTTCTTTGTCTATTTTGACGCCCATAAAACTGAGACTTTCGCATACTTTCTGTCGTGTGCCGGTCTGATTTTCGCCTACACCACCTGTGAATACAATCACATCAACTCCATTCAGTGCGGCAATGTATGATCCGATATATTTTTTAATGCGGTATTCGTACATTTCAAGCGCCAGTTTGGCACGCTCATTTCCATTGGTAATTGCATTTTCAATGTCGCGCATGTCCGACGATAGGCCCGAGATACCAAGCACACCGCTGTGTTTGTTGAACAAGGTTGATACCGATGCCGATCCAATTGTTTCTTTTTCCATCAGAAAAGTAACCACCCCAAGATCCACATCGCCCGAGCGGGTTCCCATCATCAAGCCTTCGATGGGTGTAAAGCCCATTGATGTGTCGACAGATTTGCCATTTTCGATGGCTGTTACTGATGCACCATTACCAATGTGAGCAGTAATCATTTTTGTTTTTTTGTAATCCAGTCCAAGAAAATCACAGGCACGTTGCGAAACGTAGCGGTGGCTTGTGCCATGGAAACCGTAGCGACGAATACCATATTTAGTGTAAAGCGAATAGGGAATACCATACATGTAGGCATATTCGGGCATTGTTTGATGGAATGCGGTGTCAAAAACGGCTACCTGCGGCACATTGGGCAACAGTTCGTTGATGGCGTTGATTCCGGCTAAATTTGGTGGATTGTGAAGTGGCGCAATGTCGATGCATTCCACTATTTTTTGAATCACATCATCGGTGATTAATACGCTGGAATTGAACTTTTCGCCACCATGTACAACGCGATGACCCACTGCATTGATTTCCTCAAGCGACTCCACGGCGCCGTGTTTCTGGCTTGTAAGTACGCCCAGAATATATTCAACTGCTGTTTGATGTTCAAGAATTTCACCTTTCAGCATTACCTTTTGCCCATCTTTCCGTTTGTGTTTCAGAAACGAACCTTTCATTCCGATTTTTTCAACACCCCCTGAACCTAATTCTTCATTGCTCTCCATGTCGAGCAATTTATATTTTACTGACGAACTTCCACAGTTCAAAACTAATATTTTCATGTTTTCGTTCTTTTTTATTTAATGATGTTACCTGATTCATCGTAAGTGTAGAAACCTTTTTTCTTGCTTATTCCGTACAGTTTTGCACGCGAAAGACGAAGCAAAATTGGAGAAGGTTTGTATTTTACATGACCATATTCTTCGTAAAGATTTTCGAGAAGCTTTACTATTTTTTCAATCCCAATCTGGTCGGCAGTGCGGAAAACGCCTTGTCGGTGTCCAAATCCTACTGTAAGTACGCGATCGATGTCCTCTACGTTTGCGATGCCTTCCATCAACATGGAGCAGGCTTCGTTGAGTTGTATCAGGAACAGACGAAGACTCACAAGTCCGGCCGATTCCATTACTTCAACAAAATCATGATTGATGACTTTGGCAAACTGACAAACTTTGTTGAAAGTTTCGTCGGAAGTATGTAGTCCTCTTACGATTTCGATGATATGTGAATCGGGAACGTTAGAAAGGAAATGCAGACCGATGCAACGATCCTGATGTTCCATTTCGGCTGCCAGTTCGGTCACTACTACAGTGGACACATTGGAGGCTATTATGGAACGGGCAGAAAGCACTGCCTCTAATTGACGAAATACATCTTTGCGTTGTGTTACCTGTCGTTCGCCGGTTTGGTCGTCGTACCGAATGGCTTCGATAACGAAATCGCACCCACTGAAATCTTCATATTTTAAAGTTCCGGTGACGCGTCCCATAATGGCTTTTTTCTCATTCTCGGTAAGTCCCCAGTTCTGGATTTTTTTATCCAGTTGTTCCTCAATGCGGGCGTATGCGTTGCTTATTCTTTCCTCGGTAGGTTCCAGAAAAACCACTTCGAGGCCTTTCAGTGCTGCTCTTGTAGCGATTACGCTACCTTCTTTTCCGCAACCTACTACGCCGATGCGCGAGAAAAGCGTGCGCTTTCTATTGCGCTTGCTCAGTCCGTATCGCTCTATTGCTTCAATTATTTCTTCTGACATAATATTGCGTTTAATGCATAATTTTTATTCATATTCATTTTGTCGGAATGCATCTTTTGTCGATGCCTTCTTGCTTATTTTTTCATTGCCTGATTGGCTGTAATTGCAACCATACTTACAATGTCGTCCACCGAACAACCACGGGAGAGATCGTTGATTGGAGCGGCCATTCCCTGTAGTATTGGTCCTACTGCTTGTGCTCCCGAAAAGCGTTCTACCATTTTGTATCCAATGTTCCCGGCTTGCAAATCGGGGAATACCAATACATTGGCATGTCCTGCGATGGCACTTCCCGGCGCTTTGCTTTGTCCAATGGAAGGAACAAGTGCTGCATCTGCCTGAATTTCACCTTCTATCTGAAGTTCAGGATGCATTGCTTTTGCAAGTCGGGTTGCTTCCACCACTTTGTCTACTAACTCATGCTTTGCGCTGCCTTTTGTGGAAAAACTCAACATGGCCACTTTAGGTTCGAAACCACAAATATTTCGTGCTGTTTCGGCTGTCGATACTGCAATTTCGGCCAGTTCCGGGGCGGTTGGATTTGGATTTACAGCACAATCGGCAAAAACAAGCAGTCCGTTTTCGCCATATTGAGGTGTGGGTGTAAACATCAATAAGGCGCCTGAGACCACACTAATGCCCGGTTTTGTTTTTACGATTTGAAAAGCCGGACGAAGTACATTTCCTGTGGT
>JAYFRI010000212.1:0-14879 GCA_034926015.1 Paludibacter sp.
AGGTTCAACCGTTATCGTGAGTTTTTCCCTATCGTCGAACACAGCTTCTTTAATTGTATCCTTTATGATCTGTTTTATTTTTTCCATTTGAATTTCTATTTTCCTTCTACACGTTCGGGTTTTTTAAGGAATTGTTCCACTTTGATTTTACGTTGCAATTGCATTAATCCGTAAAACAAAGATTCGGGACGGGGCGGACAGCCAGGCACATAAACATCCACAGGGATGATGGTATCAACACCTTTTACTACGTGGTACGAATTAATAAAAGGACCGCCCGAAATAGCACAACCACCCATGGCCAATACGTATTTTGGTTCAGCCATTTGGTCGTACACGCGCTTGATAAGCGGAGCCATTTTGTGAACAATAGTACCTGAAACCACCATAAGGTCGGCCTGACGCGGACTGTTACGGGTAACCTCCATACCGAAACGGGAAATATCGTGATGCGCAGCAGCTGATGCCATAAACTCGATACCACAACAACTGGTGGCAAAAATAAGTGGCCAGATAGAATTAGATCTGCCCCAGTTGATCATATCGTCGAGTGTGCTGACAACAACATTTACACCGTTGGCCTTCAGTTCTTCGATATAATTTTCGAGGTATTCATTATCATTGAATTCCTCATTCGGAATACCTTTTATGTGTATATTCTTTACTTCCATTTTAACACTCCTTTTCTCCAGGCATAGGCTAATCCAAGCCCCAGGATAGATAAGAAAAATAAAATACTAGCTAAACCAGGCACGCCAAGCTCACGCACAATAGTTGCCCATGGAAACAAAAATATAGCTTCCACATCGAACATTAAATAAAGAATTGCGTAAAGATAATAACCAGCCTTGAATTGCATCCACGAAGTTCCGTGAGTTGGAATTCCGCATTCATAGGGTTCGCCCTTCTGGGGGTTGAACGATTTTGGGGATAAAAGAATTGCCATCCCAAGCCCACCGACTACCAGAATGACCCCTGTCAGAAAAACTGCTAAAAACAGTGACAAATTACTCATACTACCTTTTTTGAATTTATAGCTCAAAAAAACGCTGCAAAGGAAGCATAATTATTTGAATCTTTATTCTTTTTTTACAATTATTTTTCACCTTATTTCTTATTCCCAATATCATATGCTTCGCTCATTTATTTGGCATTAATCTGCTGATATAATGACATAAAAAATTATAAATATTTATTTATTCTGTATTTTATAAAAACCTGTTATGCTTTTTTAACTTTTTATATATTTCGTGCTATCAGCGAAAAAAAAACATTCGAACAGGCTGTTTACACATAAAATCTCAAATCGGGCTTACTAATTGCCGAAAAAGAAATAAAAAGTATTATTTTTGCGCAAAATAAATGCGAATTAAAAGCAAAATACTAATTCAGGTTACAAACCGACAATGCATTCATATGTTTAAAAATCTGTTTATAAAGAAAACTTTATTCGAACTTGAAGCTGAGGCACAGCAGAATAATTCATTAAAACGGCATCTTACTGCTATGAATCTTGTATTGCTTGGTATAGGCTGTGTAATCGGTGCAGGGATATTTGTACTCACCGGTTCGGCTGCTGCCATGTATGCAGGCCCTGCCGTTGCCATTTCATTTGCCATATCGGCTGTAGGTTGCATGTTTGCCGGACTCTGCTATGCCGAGTTTGCTTCTATGATTCCTATTTCGGGAAGCGCTTACACCTATGGATACGCTACAATGGGTGAATTTATTGCATGGATCATCGGTTGGGATTTAATTTTGGAGTACCTTTTCGGTTCGGCCACGGTGGCTGTAGGCTGGAGCGGGTATGTAGTAAGTTTGTTCGAGTACTTTAATATACATTTACCTGCTTCCATCAGCCAAAGTCCTTTTATCTTCGATGCCAACGGTTGGCGAACTTCTGGTGCTATTATTAATTTTCCGGCAATATTTATAGTTGGAATAATGACGACATTATTAATTGTCGGAATTAAAGAATCAGCTAAACTCAACAATATCATTGTAATTATTAAAGTTGCAGTGATTCTTTTATTTATTAGTTTTGGCATTTCGCACATCGAAGTAAGCAACTGGACTCCTTTTATTCCCGAAAACACAGGAACGTGGGGACATTTCGGTTGGTCGGGCATCCTTACAGCTTCGGGCGTTATCTTTTTTGCATACATTGGCTTCGATGCTGTATCCACCGCTTCGCAGGAAGCTATCAACCCAAAGCGTGATATGCCAATAGGTATCCTAGTTTCGCTGGCAGTGTGCACCATACTGTATATTGCCGTAAGTCTGACGCTTACAGGAATTGTAAATTACAAAGATCTGAATGTACCAGCGCCCATAGCCATTGCCATTGATAAATTCGGACCCAACCTACTTTGGCTAAGTCCGATCGTGAAAATGGGTGCTATTGCAGGTTTAAGCTCGGTAGTCCTCGTTTTACTAATGGGACAATCGCGTATTTTTTACATTATGGCGCACGATGGTCTGCTCTGGAAAAGTTTTGCAAAAGTGCATCCAAAATTCAAAACGCCACATAATGCCACTATAGTTACAGGATTGTTTTCAGCGTTTTTTGCAGGATTCTTTCCAATAGGGCTGTTGGGCGAATTGGTTTCCATCGGTACTTTATTCGCCTTCATAATCGTATGTTTTGGCATTATTGTACTCAGAAAAACCGAACCCAATGCCCCCCGTGGCTTTCGTACTCCGTGGGTGCCTTTAGTCCCCGTTATAGGTGCTCTTATTTGTAGTATCGAAATGGCATCACTCCCACTCGACACCTGGATACGACTTCTGGTTTGGATGGCCATTGGCTTTGTTATTTACTTTACATATGGCAGAAAGCACAGCAAAACAAGGCAAAATTCAAAGCAATAAAAGATAAAATTTTCTCATTTAGTTGGCTGTGGAAACCCGAGGTGTGCACTAATAAATTCAAGAATTTGTTTTTTCAAGAAGTAAATACATACTTTTAACTAATGATACTATTACCAGTTCATAAATATTCTGTCCTGGAAGAACAGATCAAAGAAGTGCAGAGAAACGTACTTTTTGCACGTTCTGTGGTTGAAAAACACTTAAGCGGAATTATTTTTGTAGACAATGTAAATAAGCCCCGTACCTCACTTATTGCTCATCCTTATGGAATGTTGCTGCTAATGGGTGACTTCGACAATAAAACCTTCAATGATGAGTTCAAATCTTATGCACTCAACGCTAAAAGAAGCAGAGAAAAACATGAATGGTTGATTGCCGCTTCGCCGGAATGGGATAATGTATTGACCGACCTGTTTGGTGATTCACTCATCAAAGCGCCGGAGAACTCAGGAAAAGAAGCAAGTGGAATAATTGAATTAAACGGACGTATGAATTTCAGTTTCAACGTTCAGAAATATGCTCAATTTGAAAAAAGAACAATCCCGGAACACGATTTGATTGTGAAAACAGATGCAGTTCTTTTTGAACAAATGACGGGAAGCGTTATTCCTTAGAAATTCTGGGATAACGCCAAAGATTTTGAAACCAATGGAAGCGGATATACATTGCTGCATAATGGTGAAATCGCAGCCACAGCCTTCTCAGCATTTGTTCATGAAAATTTGCTTGAAATCGGAATTGAAACCATCGAAAAGTACCGCGGCAATGGGTATGCAGAACTGATATGCTGTAAACTGATTGATGAATGTCTCGAAAGTGGATTCCTTCCGGTTTGGTCCTGTCGGTCGGAGAATACAGCGTCGGTTCAACTGGCCGGAAAACTTGGGTTCGAGACGACATTATCGTTTCCGTTCTATCGACTAAGTGATTAAAATATATTGAACAAAAAAAATTCAGTTAAGGGCAATTTTCAATTATATATAAAAGCCAATAAAATGATTTTTCATTTAACAAAAAATCACTGTATTGGCTTTAGAATGCGATTTTTAAAGCAAATCAGATCCACCCTGCCTTTTCAAGATCGTTTACTATGGTATCCATCAATGCATTAATTTCCTCATCAGGCGCTTTATCCATTGTATTTTCTCTGTACCATTTTACAATTTCCTTAGCACCCTCTCTGAATTGAATTTGTGGATTAAAGTCGGGAACAAAACTGCGTATTTTAGCATTATCGAAAATCATGCTATGGGTTTTATCGCCCAACAAACTATCACCAATGCGCTTGTTGTAACGGGCAATCACTGTCGACGGTGCATATACCAACTGCGCCTGTACACCCAACTCCTCAGCAAGTATTTTGTAGATAGTATTCCACGAAAGCCATTCATCCGAAGTAATATGAAAGACATTATTGATAGCTTCTTTGTTACCAAACAAACCCACCAGGCCTACAGCAAAATCTTTGTGATGTGTCAGGGTCCACACCGAGGATCCATCGCCGTGAACGACCACAGGCAAACCCTTCAACATACGGTGCAAAACAGTATAACCGCCTTCGAGTGGTATCAGCGTCTTGCTGTAAGTATGCGAAGGACGCACAATAGTATAAGGGAAACCATTTTTTGTGTAATTTTCGCGAAGTAGTTGCTCGCAGGCAATTTTCTTTTGTGAATACTCCCAAACAGGATTATAGGCCGGCGTTTCCTCTGTCACGGGCAGGCTTTCGGGTGGCGTTTGGTACACCGAAGCCGAACTTATAAACACAAACTGATCTGTTTTACCATTAAACAAATCAATATCTGCCTGTATGTGTTCAGGTTCAAAAGCAATAAAATCGACAACAACATCGAACCGATGACCTTTGATGGCTTTCCTCGTTTCTTCAACATTTCGAATATCAGCAATAATTGTATTAGCACCAACAACATTGTGAATTCCGGCACTTTTGCCACGATTCAAATGATACAAATCAATGCCACGACAAATGGCTAAGTCCGAACACGCCGAACTTATGTTTCCTGTTCCTCCGATAAATAATACTTTCATCATTTATTTAAATTTTAGCGATTATTAATGGTAGTAGTTTTCTATTTCATTGCTATTTAGCTCCATAAAACCTCAATTACATAAAGATACTTGTTGAGTCCTGAACTGATTTTTCAGTTCTTTATTCCAACAAGTAATATATAGAAACGGTTCAACTTATTCTGCCGTATTCTTCTGATCGTCAAAAAGCATGCGTTCAATGTCTTTTGTAAGATGTTTTTTTTGCTTGTTGTTATACTTGATGGCACTTTTATACGATCCGAATATATTAGCTGTATAGAAACTTAAAGCCACAGATCCCAAAAGAACACTACTACCATTAAAACCTTTATTTTTAACCGATTGGTAGGTAAACCATGCAAAAGACGAAGTTATAAGAAAAGCATAGGCACCGTCTTTCCATTGATTTGTATAAATTTTGCCGGAGCCGGGTACAATTCCGGAGAGAAAGGCGGCAAGATAGGGACTTTTAGTACTAAGTTCAGTTCCTTTGGTCGAAATACGATATAAATCATCAAGTTTTGCCGTCGAGGGTTGGGACAAAAGGTAATCTTCCGAAAGTTTTTTAGCCTCACTCCATCTATATTGCATCAGCAAAGTTCCCAATTGATATTCAATCTTTCGTGAAGGCTCTATTGTTTTGTTTTGAGTTAAAAACCGGCTACAATCCTCATAATCTTGATCGAGGAACAATATTCTGAAGTTTTCGAGTGCCACTACTTCGGGAGCATTGAATTGAAGCTCCGGAAAAAATCTATCTAAATTCAGTTTGGCCGTTTTAAAATCATTCATCAAGCGATAGGACTGTATCAACCTTAGTTTGGCCAGCGTATCATTGGGCGCTAAAAAGCAAATCCTTTCATACTCAATTGATGAAAATTTATACTGCTGGTTATCAAAAAGATAATCGGCATATTTTTTTGAATTTGAATAATCAAGTAAGTCCTGCCCTGCTGATTTATTCACAATAATAAGCAGAAGGAAAACACAAAATAAATATCTTTTAAAGTGAGTCATCGTACTTTTGTGTAATTTCATTGTATTGATAATCATGCTTATGAGCAAATGAATGACATCTGAGCAACCTGTCGAGTCCATCTAAAAAACCAGTAATAACTCCGTTTTGCCTTATGGTCTCCATCATATAAACCGAACAGGATGGATTAAAAACGCAGGCATCAACATCCTGCGAAGATAAAAAAGATTTATAGAACAAAAAAGATGAAGATATTAACAACGGTATCTCTCTTTCAGAATTCAAAACATAGTGTTGATAGTTCTTTTTATTGTCGTGAGCTTCAAAAGGCGGCATAAGTTCTTCATTGCTGGGAAAAACAGCCAAAATATCCTGAACAAAATGATACTGATTTATCTTTTTCTTTTCTTTGGCAAACCTATTGGCATGAAGAATGCCACCAACATAATACCTCGAAAGAAAAGGGGCAATGAAGATACTGAATGCAGGTAAATGATAGCCCAGAATACCCAGTCCGGTAAGAAGAACGATTGAGTTGAACCCGCTGAAGTAGTTACCGGTATAAAGTTGCCCACTTCCGGGAACAACAATACTCATGAGTGTAGCCAATGCTGCCGAAGGTTGTTTTAAATTCTTCCGACGGTCGGATAATAATTGCAACTCTGAGCGCCTGAGCGTATCGGTGGGTAATATGGCTTTGTCAAACAACTGAAATGCCTGATCATATTTTTCGATGCCAAAATAACAAATTCCCTGAAGAAAGTTCCTTCTCAATTCAAAATTCTCACTTGAATCTGATTTTAGTTCTTCGAGCTTCAACAAAGCATATCCATAATTTTGTTCCAGAATATAACACATTACTTTTCGGAACCTACTGTCTGTGCTGTCAGTCACAGTCACTGAATAATACAATGCACTGTCGCAATAAGCTTTCGCTGTTCCAAACTCCTTCAGCACCATCAAGCAGTCAGCAATTTTGGTACTTAGCATTTGCTTTTTATCTCTGTCCGAAAAAAAGTAAGCACGCTGATATTCATTTTGGGCAACAAGGAAATTTTGTTTAGCATACAAGGAATCGCCAAAACTGATTACCATATTAATATTTTGAGCAAAAGAATCCGGAACGATCAAAAGCATCAAAAACGAACAAAAAGTATCTAAATACAGATGTTTAAATTTTCTCAATTCCTTTTGATTTTTATCTAATGGACAGTTATAAGGTAGTTCCGAAGAGGGGAAGCATCCGGCGTCGGAAAAACAAAAAACGGATCATAGATTCCGTTTAAAAATCTATGATCCGCTTTTTATTAGAAGCGGTAGGACAATGTGAGGTTGTTGATAGCCGGGCTTTGAGCCGTCAAACGATCTGTTGTAATATTTAGCTGAAACCTATCCAACAGCGAAGTGTTATTTTTCAGATAAACAATTTGTTCACGATCCGTCAAAGTACCAATCAGAGCGCCAATTCCGGCACCAACAGCAGTTTCAAGAATAGCACCTAAAATATAGTTTCCTGTACTTTGGGGATTTCCGTTGATATCCGTACCATTGGTTCCGCGGGCAATACCATAAATCACTTCATAAGCAAGACATCCGGCACCACAACCCAAAGCCCATTTTGCGGCTTTTCCTTCGCGCGCCTGCACCATTAAAACATCGGACATGGGATAAGTTTTGAAAAGATTTCCGTTAGTAAAAGAAATGGATTCATAATCGATAGTTGCGTTAGTACCTTTAATGACAAACCCGTTGCTTAAAGTCACCTTTACTTTTTTATAGGATTGAGCATATGTTGCACTTAAACAACAGATTAATGCAATGATAATACATAAATTCTTTCTCATTTTTCCGAATTTTTAAATAGGTTGGTAATGTGTTTATATGTTTTTTAAAGAAATTTATTTTTGAAACCTCAGATACGACAATAAAAAGCGGGTTAACTTAAATATTTTGGTTGCAAACTTACGAAATCAGTTTTACAAATCAAAGAAATGTATAAAATATTTTACAAACACAAAAAACTTTCTATAAAAACTGTGGGACTTCTACGTCTTTTCGCTAATTTCAAAAGAACAAGAACAATGCTAATCGACTCATAAAGGTGGTAAACGCCAACTTACAAATAGAATGTAGCTCTAGCGAAAATCATTGATCCGTAAGAAAACAACAGCCCTTAATCAACAAGAATGGTGAGACAACAAACCTGAGTTTACCATCTCACCATTCTTATTGAAATAACATCAATAAATAGTAACGACTCTAGTCTATCCTCTTATGGAAAACATTCTGAACGTCCTCGTCGTCTTCAATTTTTTCGAGCAGTTTCACAACCTGTGCTTTTTGTTCTTCATTCAGTTCTTTCATATCGTTAGGGATACGTTCGAACTCTGCACTAAAAATTTCGAATCCGTTTTCTTCGAGATATTTCTGAATCGAAGAATAAGACTGGAACTCGCCATAAAGAATAATTGAATCTTCATCCTCTACCAATTCGTCCACACCAAAGTCAATCAATTCGAGCTCAAGATCTTCTAAAGAAACACCTTCCTTAGGCGCAATTTTGAAAACACATTTATGATCGAAAAGGAACTGTAAACATCCGCTGGTTCCCAACGAACCACCGTGACGGGTAAGATAACTTCTAATATTAGCAACCGTACGTGTTGGGTTGTCGGTAGCGGTTTCCACTACTATGGCAATTCCGTTTGGACCATAGCCTTCGTATACCATTTCTTTGTAATCTGCCTCGTCTTTCGAAGTTGCTTTTTTAATAGCCCTTTCAACATTCTCCTTAGGCATGTTTTCTTTCTTCGATTGCTGTATCAAAACCCTCAAACGAGGATTCGTATCTGGTTCAGATCCTCCTTCGCGTACTGCAATTGTAATTTGTTTTCCTAATTTTGTAAAAACGCGAGCCATATTGCCCCAACGTTTCATTTTTGTAGCTTTTCTGTATTCAAACGCTCTTCCCATGATTTATATAAATTTCTGATTTTACATTTAACAGTTTGTAGTCACCTACTGAATCTATTGAACAAACGCCGATAGTTTCGGAGCGCAAAAGTATTAAAATACAAGCAAAAAACAATCATCTTTCCATATTTTTTTCCAACAAAAAAAGGGGGTCGATCACCAACCCCCTTCTAATTAACTACAAATTTCAACTATTCAAATTTAACTTCTTCGAATGTAACAACGAATTCAACTCGACGGTTTTTAGCTTTTCCTTTGGCTGTGGCATTGCTTGCTACAGGTCTTGTATCGCCATATCCTTTGGCAGTGATTCGTTTCTCGTCTACACTTTTAGCTATCAAATAATAACGAACTGCATTAGCACGTTTTTCGGATAGTATTTGATTCATGTCGGCTTTACCTACATTATCAGTATGCCCCTGAACTTCGACAAGATATGTAGGATTATCTATCAACACCTTAGCAATCTGATTTAAGATGGTGTTCGATTCCTTTTTAATCACATCTTTACCGGTTTCGAACTGAATGCCCTGTAATGCTTTCTGGAACAAAGTTCTGATTTCCTTCTTAAGTTCAGGACAACCATGATTTGAAGCCACACCTGCCAGTTTAGGACAATAATCTAAGTAATCATAAATTCCATCGCCATCGGTGTCGCGTGAACAGCCGTTTTCATCAACCATACCACGTGCATCAGCTGGTGTATCAGGACATTTATCAAGATAATCGGCAACTCCATCATTGTCTTTATCCGATGGACATCCGTTTTTATCAACAAACGCACGATATTCGGCAGGTGTATTGTTGCACAAATCAAGATAATCAACAACGCCATCTTCATCGCTATCGAGTGGACAGCCATTAGCATCCACCATTCCTTTGGCTTCAGCCGGAGTATCAGGGCATTTATCAAGATAATCGGCTACACCATCACCATCGGTATCAACAGGACAACCATTGGCATCTACTGTTACACCTTCGGGTGTTGACGGACATTTATCAGCATAGTCAAAAACACCATCCTTATCGGTATCGATCGGGCATCCTTTTTCATCCACAAAACCTTTGGCAGCTACCGGAGAATCGGGACACTGATCAAGATAATCGGCTACACCATCGCGGTCTGAATCTAGCGGACAACCGTTGGCATCCACTTTGCCGATAGCTTCGGCTGGAGTATCAGGACATTTATCAAGATAATCGGCCACACCATCGCCATCCGAATCAATCGGACAACCGTTTTTATCTACTTTTACTCCTACCGGGGTATCAGGACATAGATCTTTCCTGTCGGACACTCCATCATTGTCCGAATCTTTCCCCTTTCCCAGGCCAATGCTTCCTCCAAAAGCAATGTTTAAGTTGGCTTTTTCAATAGGTATGTACTGTTTGTTGACTTTAGGAACAAGATAATCGGCTGCGATAAACAAATTAATCCAGCTTGGCGACAGATTTAAACCAACGCCATAACGATTGAAATTTTCGTTCGTAACTTCAGCTGTTCCTGATAATGTGAACCACGAAAGTGGTTTCAATGTTACCGAAGCAACTACATCATTCCTTACCTGAGATGCATATTTCGAATTGCGATAAAGCACACCCACCAAAATGTCATGATTTTCGTTATTGAAAATACTGTATTCGGCCGATACATTTATATTGTACGGTATATTATCAACCAAATCATCAACAGTTGATGTTTCTTTGAACTTGATAAGTTTCTTTGCATCTTCCTGTATCTGATCCATCTGAGCCGAAATGCTGTCGCTATTCACCTCTCTGAAGCCTGTGAATGAGAAATTACTTGCAGCAGCTCCGGTTTTGATCGAACTTGCTTTCCATTTGAGCATTCCCAAATCGTTGATACCGGCAGCCAGTGTAAGCTTAGGTATCGGTTTGTAGGTAACCCCTAAATCGGCAGCAAAACCATAACCAGCAGGTTTCAAATTTGATGTACTGAACGAAGGCTGAGTCAGATCATAATACTGACCATCTTTATCGAAACTAATCATGTCCGAAACAATCTGTGACTGTCCTGTAGCGCTCACGCTGTATTGATCATTGTTTAAAGTCACATCAAATTTATCGTATTTAATTCTTTCCGAAGACAGACCTACCAATAATTTTGCTGTTAAACCTACTCTGAGTTGCGAGTTAATCTCTCTTGAATAACCAAGTGCCACCTGAGCATAATTGCTTTGTTCTACCCAAAGGTCCTTCAGATCAAATGTGTTGGTCGGACCAGTCATACCGCTTTTCATCAACCTGAACAAATCTTTTGGAAGATTTACGTTCATTTTTTCTTTCAGCGAGATACCAAAATTCCAGAAACCACTGTTTGATCCATGGAAACCAAACGAAAGTAAATTCAAATTCAACCGTTGATCTACATACGAGAATGGATCCAGTTTATCGAGAAACAGTGAAGCACCCACACTTTTATGCATAAAAGTTGTATATTTCAATGTATTACCCACCGGAGGATAAAGAAATGTATTCAAACCAACATTCGAGTTGATACTTAATTCCACTCCACCCAACACCGGTAATGTAAAATATCCGGTTTCAGGGGCAAACGAAGCATTCAGAGTATTCCGCTGACTCCATTCATTAAGGAAGTAGAGCGAACGAACATTCTCCTGTGCAAATATATTAATCATCGATGCGATGAGTATAGTGATCGAAAAAATTACTCTTTTCATAAATCTTTAAATTTATATAGTTAGTATTTTAATGTATAATATTTAGTTTTATTCTCCCGGATCAATAGTAATTCCACCAGGAACTTTAACCCTTAATTCAATACTAACCGTTTGACTTGCCTTTAAAGGTATTCCGGCAACTGTACTGTTTTTACTTGCATTTATTCTATAATCAAACGCATTCAATTTGCTAAGCGCGCCTTCCTGAACTTCCTGAATTCCTAAAGTAATAAGGCTTACCTGTGCATTTCCATTCAGATCGCACGACTTAATTTTATCAGTTACATTCACCGTAATTCCGGGAATCACTTTATTTGATATATCCAATGGCACCAATGAAAGCGCAAGATCCATCGGGATTTCATTGCTTACTACCGCCACAATATCAATCTTATTTGCATAATCTAGATAATCACTTAAGTCTTTTTGCAGATCCGAAATTGTATCGCGATATTGTATTTTGAAATTCTGACCAAAATCGAACGGTACATTAACCGAATACTTCACATTCAGTGCATTTTTCTTCGAATACAAATCCACTTTGTGGTTGGTTCCTGTAATAGTAGGAACAGCTTTTACTTCAATTTCGTCAGGGAAAGTTTTGAGCATATCCGATAAGTTGGCTACTATCACCGAAGTGTAACCCGTTGTTACTCCCTCATTCTTCTTCGACAACCAGAATTTACTCCAGTTAAACTCACCAATCGTGGTAGCTGCTGCCACCGAAACGGTAGTTGTTATTGTTGAGTTTGGTATTGCCACTCCATTTCGTTTAGGGATAAGACTGAGAGCAAGATCAAGAGGAATTCCCATTGTATTTCCGATTTCGAGTGTAATCACAGGATTCTGAATATCAAGGTTATTATCGCCTGACTTAAGCATATCCGGAATATCAAGTGTTATTACTTCACTTACCGGATCAATCTTTGGAGCCACTTGTCCTTCAATTTGTGCTATCGGCATTGTACCAATTGTAATTTTAGGCTGTACAGTCACATTGCCCAATGACGACGAGTTAATACTTGAACTCTTGATATAAGCGCTTCCACTCATATCTATTTTTTCGTTCAACACAAAGTTACCGTTGGTAAGTGTCAGACCTGTGGCTCCAAAATCAAACGATTCCAATGTAAGTACTTTTGTAAATCCTTCACTTACTTTAAATCCGCGGTTGATAATCACTTCGTTATTTACATTTACATCGCCTGTTTTAAATTTCATCGATGCAGGAAGTTTGATGGTGTAATTACGGAAGAAGAGTGAATCGATACCAGCAGGAAGATTGGCAACATCGATTTTGAGCGTAATGGAAGCCGGTGTTTTTAACGTAACTTTATTGATTTTCTTTACGTCAGCCGACACAAACTGATTGATTTTAAAATCGGTACTCTGAGTCGGTATATTGATGGTTATGTTTTTTGTTGTAACAGTTGCATCCTTCACATCAAGACCCACAGTACTTGAAGTTACATTTAAATTTTTAGTTCCCAGACTTTGTGTGGTACTTAGTTTTGTTGTCGATCCGGCTACTGTAAGGTTAGTCACATTATAACTAAAATTATCGGTAACTGTAATAGCCTGATTCGTCACTTTTTTGTTGAGTTTAATCCCCGATATTCCTATTGTTTTTTCTCCAAACAACTGAGCATATGGGATAGTAAGTACATTAGTGCCCAAATCCAAACCCGGATAAGCTTTAAACACAAACATTTTCGGCAAGTTCACAACACAACTACCGTTTGAGAAGGTAAAAGGTGAAATACCAGGATTAGCGATATTCAGTTTCAACGCTGCACCATCTTTGAAATTAAGAGTATTGACAACATCAACTTCATCCGGCAAGTTCCCCACTACTTCGTTGATAGCTGAATTACCTGTTTTTTGTGTCAACACAATAGGATTGGTTTCGATATCCAGATCATCCAAAGCAGGTGCTGCGGACAATGTAACGTTAACACCTATTTGTTTTCCTATAACATTAGAATTTTCATCTCCTCTACCTGTTAAGCTGTATCGCACACTATAAGGTATATCGGTAGCATAATTCAATTTTCCTGATTGAGGCACATTGCTCAGATTAAGACTCTTCACTTTGTAAGTAAAATTCACTACGTTCTGATCAGGTAAAACCGAGTTTTCGATAATAAACTTATTTCCTTCGATACGCGCACCTGCACCGGTAGCATCCGACAATTCAAATTCAGAAGAATATTCAATGCTAAATCGAACGATTTTATCTTCGTAGCTATCAAACCCTGCATTTTTAATCTCCGATTTATTGAACGAAACAGTTACAGTATTACTTTTGAAATATATTTTATTTATTTTCTTTAATATATTGTCATACGTAAAATCTATCGATTGAGTTACCGATTTACCACCCTCCACTTCGTAAGGACCAAATTGAATTTGCGCCGCTTTTGACCTTGCTGCTGTGGTGGAGTTCTGATTTCCTCTAACACCTGCTGGTTTAGTGATTGTCACTTTATCATAATACGAACTCTCAATGACTGGTAAGTTCAGACTATTCGTGTTGGCAACAGGCACATCAATTGCTGAATTAACAGTAACCGGATCGAGCTGAATAACAGGAAAAACAATATTGGCTACATTCGTTGCAATCGGCTGTATTGTTATCGGCGCCACCGATACACTTACAGGATTGATGGCGGTAATGTTTACGCCCACTGAATCCTTTACGCGAATGGAATACGTCCCATTGGCCGATTTCTCGATTAGATCGACACCCAAACTATCAATCATGTCGCCCAAAACGATTGGTTTGGTTTTACCTATAGGTACCGATAAGGAATCGCCGCCTATTGTCATTTCAGTATTTACTCCATCCGATAAATCATACTCATCCGACACACAATTCGAAAGAAAAAATGCGAAAGGAAGAAACAGAATCAGATAGATGCTCTTTTTGAAAAATGCATTCATAAGTCTAAATTTAAAATAATTATTTAAACATTTGTAATATTGTAAAAAAGAAAATATAATAAAATATTTTTTTGCTAATTATATAATGTTATTTAAGTTGAATTTGTTTATCAATACTGAAAAAAAAACTTACAATATCCTTTGTTTCTATTAATTTTACTTTCATTTTATAATTATTTCAAAGATATAAGCATCACAAAATAATAGATCCAAAAACTTACTACACAAATATTTGTATAAAAAAGAGAATTAAAACCATAAGAAGTTGAAAAAATATTTTAGATTGTAATAATTACAAACTATTTTACAGAATAACAGGACGAAATGCAAATGCAACAATCACATCACACCAAAAATACTGCCCG
>JAYFRI010000242.1:0-12911 GCA_034926015.1 Paludibacter sp.
TAACATTGAGAACAATAAAAACATTGTATTTGTATTATTGTTGTCCGATAAAAGTTTCGATATAAAATAAAAAAAGGAGCCAATTTTTTCAAATCAGCTCCAAAGTTGTATATTTGAAGTTACCACACCAAAAATATATAACATGAGCAAAGATAAACATTTTATCGGACAGCCGATATTCGGACAACTATTAAATTTTATAGATAAGGGGAATGTTCGACGACTAGCAAAGTCTCAACAAGCTGATAGATATGTAAAGAAACTGGATGGTCTGACACATTTCATTACCATGCTCTATGCCGTTATTGGTGGTTTTGATTCGTTACGGGAAATAGTAATCAGTCTGCTTTCTAATGCAACCAAACTCTCTCATTTGAGTATCAATTACAGTGCTAAGCGTAGTACGTTGGCTGATGCAAACAAACGACGAGACAGTTCATTCTTTGGCAGTATCTACAAAATGCTTTATACACAATATGCTTGCGTTTTATCGGACAGCCACTTGAGCAAAGCCGACATGAAGCGTCTGTACATAATGGATTCCACGACCATAAGCTTGTTTAAGGAGATTTTAAAAGGCGTAGGACGGAACAGTAAAAGCGGCAAAAAGAAAGGTGGAATAAAGGCACATACGCTGATTAAAGCATCGGAGAATACCCCATGTCTGATTAGATATAGTGGTGCTGCAACACATGATCATATTTTACTCAAGGAAATAAACCTAGCACAAGGTTCTATCATTGTATTCGATAAGGGTTATGTGGATTATGCAGCTTATGAGCAATTTACTGATCAAGGTGTCTGGTATGTAACAAAACTCAAAAGTAATGCTCTGTATAGTAGTGTTCAGGAGATTGATATTCCAGACACAGCTGACGATGGAATTCTAATAGATGAAATTATTGAGCTCAGATATGGCAAGGGTAAAGAACTTGTTCATACTGCCAGAAGAATAGCTTATTGGGATGAGCAAAAGAAAAAAGTATTTGTATTTCTGACTAACAATACTAACTTTGAAGCTGAAATGATTATTGAAATCTATCGTCGTCGTTGGCAAATAGAGCTTTTATTCAAACAATTGAAACAAAACTTTCCATTGAAGTATTTTCTTGGCGACAATGTAAATGCCATTGAAATACAAATATGGACAGCTATGATAGCCAATCTGCTTCTAATGTTAGTTCGCAGTAAAGAAAAACGTCAGTGGGCATTTTCAAACATGACTAGCCTCTTACGTGGACAACTTATGAGTTATATCAACTTATACAGCTTCCTCAATGATCCGGAGAAAACCTGGAGGGAAAAGAATGAAGCATATAAACTAGAAATGCAACTAAGCATCTTTCCAATATAGGGGCTTGCTTTTACAAAATAAAAATCCTGCAGCTGATTTTTAAACAGCTACAGGACGATTTTCAATAATAATATTTTTTATCAGACAACAATATATTTGTATAATAAATTCATTTTCTATAATCATTGCATAAAGTTCTTTCGGGGCTTACTAGCCGCAGGAAGAAAGGCAACGGCTGGAAATGGGTGGGAAAATGGCATGGGTAGGGACTGAAAGAACGTAATATATGGAGTGAGAGAATGGAGCTACTAATGCCGTGTGGTGCTGAGGTGGATGCTTAAATGAAGGCAGAATGTAGCGTAAGGGTTCGGAGTGAGGTACGAACGTAGTTCCCGGAGCGCAATGGAGCCGGAATGAACACACCGACCGCAAGCGCATGTAATAAAAAACGTTTGCCTGAAGTGACTGCAACAACTAATGGGCGGTGGGGAAAATGAGGAATTGCACGAAGTGCTGAACGACTTTCAAACTGCTTGAAAAGGAGCTTGACATCTGTCCCCATATTTTGAAAACCTTTTGCAATTTTCATTGCTTCCCAAAATTGACCTTCAATGAAAATTACAAGTGGTTTTCGGGGCATTATTTTCGGATTGGCGTAGCCTGAACAACGCACCGATTAGGTGTAATTACTTTCCGCTCTGCCTTTAGGCGATTAATGGGGCAAACTCGTCGCAGAAATGAAAAACATACCATTGGAAATGCGCGGAAAAAGACTTGGGGAAAACAGAATGAATGAAGCTTGCGCAATGGAAATGAGTATTTCCCGAAGCCGTGGGGTGCTGAAGTGTATGATTGGAATGAAAGTGTAATGCAGTAGGGGGCAGCGTAAGGAACTAACGCAGCTCCTGGAACGGAATGGAGCAAAAATGGAAATCATATACTGCAAGCACATGGACAAACAAATAACGACATGTTTTTTATTTTCTGCACAACTGATGGGTGGTGGGGAAATATTGAGGTCTTCGGGCAGCGCAGCGGGGCAAAGCGTTGATCTTGTGCGGCTATTATACATAATTTGGTTATAAGCTTTTTTCAGGGTATTCTCCCCGAAACGTAGTGGAGTACGAAGTATGAAAAAACGCATATAACTACATGTTATGTATCTTAGCTTCGGGTTGTTTTTTTCTGGCGCATTTCAGGCACGGTGGTGGCGGTTGGAGTGCCAGATTTCTTTTTTGCCTGTGGGTGGATGAAACAGTGGTTTTGAAAAAACAACACTGTGAATGTAGGGTTGATTGCAAAAAGTGTGACAGAAAAAACAACTGTAGGGTGGATTGTGCGGAAGCCGACAAAAAGACCGTGCAAGCCCTGTACTTCGACAAGCTCAGCAGCCGGCATGCTCAGTGACCGAAGGGCTAAATGAGCTGACGAGAAAGGGTGGGGATTTTTGACGGCTGGGGATTTGCCCTGCGGAGCTGCCCGTAATGAACTAACAGGCGAAACTTGACCGCTTTCTTGTATCTATGAAATTTTCCTTTTGAAAAAACTTATTTTCTTTGAATTTGGTTTTCCCATTCTGAATACGACAATTATCAATGCCAACCCGTAAAATATCTGTCTCATATTGGCTGCAATAGACGAAGGCATACCTACAAAGCGTAATGCTTCGGGTAAAAGAACTAAAAATGCAGCAGCAAAGAAGATTCCTTTCAGATTACGCATACCTCCAATAATTACAATGCTGAGGATAAAAATGGATTCATCAACCGTAAAACTGGTTGGGTCAATATAGCTTATATAGTGTGCATACAAAACTCCTGCTATTGAAGCCAACATACCACTAATAACAAAAGAACTGATTTTTGCGTTCTGAACGTTCTTTCCCAAACTCTTTGCGTACACTTCATCCTCACTTAAAGCTCTTAATACCCTGCCGAATGGAGAAGAAGATAAACGATAGAGTATAAACCAAACTAAGCCTGCAAAGAGTGCAGAAAGTAAAAGAAATGATAGCTTATTCTCAAACGCAAAACCGAATACGGTAAATGAAGGAATGCCTGGAATACCCAATGGGCCATGCGTTACATTCTGCCAATTATTCATTATGGAATAAATAACTACCTGAATGCCGAGGGTGATAATGATATAATAATCGTCAATAGTTTTTACAGCCACTTTGGCAACAACGAACGCTACCAACCCCGATAATACTAATGCGGCAAATAGGTTTAATAGTACAGGAGTTTCAAAATTAACAGAAAGCAAAGCAGTGGTATAGGCACCAATACCATAAAAACCTGCGTGAGCCAGCGAAATCTGCCCGCTATAGCCAGCAACCAGACTTAACGATTGTGACAGTATGGTATAAATACAGATTAATATGGCAAGGTGAAGTAGGTAGTCCATTAGATTTCCGCTTTTTTAATTCGTTTTCCACTAAAGCCATACGGTCTGAAATAGAGAAATGCAATAAGAATAATATAAGCAATGGCATTCATCCATTTGCTATCTAAATAGTAGGCAGAAAGGTGCTGAGCAGTAGCAAGCAGCAAAGAACCAAGTAATAAGTAACGCATTTTACCCATACCACCAATTATCATGGCTACCACAGCATATAGTAGCCAGTTAAAACCCATAGTGGGTGTCATATCCGTATCGGCAGCAATTAGGATACCAGCACAAGCTACCAATCCGGCTCCTAATACAAAACTCCATACAATTGCTTTATTTTTTGATATGCCAAAAATACCGCTTAATTCTGGATTAGAAGATACAGCTTTTATTTGTTGCCCTGTATTGGTTTTCTCAAAAAATACCCAACTCATCACCAACAAATCAATACACGAAATAATAGTAATAATTTGGACACCTGTGATATAAGCTCCCATAAATTCATAACCGACCTTCACCTCCCATGTGCGAAAACTAAGTGTGCTATCGCCCCAAAGCATCGAAACCATATTTTGCAATACCACATACAACCCCAGCGAGGCGACAAGCATTTGCCAACTTTCAACTTTACGGTTTTGCAAAGGTTTATAAATCCATTGATTTACAGCAAGCATCAACAAGATACCTGCAATAATAGAAATAGGTGTAGCGAGCCATAAACTAGCTCCTTGCTGATTGGCAATGAAATAAGTAATATATGCCCCAAAAGTAAGGGAAATTGCATGAATAAAATTTAAGAATTTACTACATTTATAGATTATTGAAAATGAAAATGTGATTATCAATAATAAACTATAATTATATAATATGATTATACCAACTTGACTCATAACTTATTCTTTAATATGAAAAACGCAATGTAATAAGATCTCTTGCTTTTTTAAATTCAAAATCATACAAAAATGCATTAGATATAGAAACTGGCGTATCTTTAAAAGAATAGGTGACATTAATACCTGTGCCATAATATCTTTTTGAGAGTAGTCCTGCTTTAAATTGATTTTTTATTCTATAGTTCAAAGCAATTGAATACCAAAATCCTGAACCACCATATTCATACCATTGAGAAAAAGATATTTTTTCATATTTCATCGTATTGCCAAATGCCACCCTGAATGGAATACTATCAGTTTCAACTCCTATCCCTCCATAAAAACCAACCCATTTAAAGGGTTTATAATAAAAACCGCAATAAGTTTCACTCCATTTATTATTTGTTTGACCATAAAAGAAAGTACCAATACTTTTCCCTTCTTTTAAGTGCTCTCCAAAAAGGGTAATTTTTGGACGATTTTCAATTTTCCCCAAAGTAATTCTATCCTCAAATTCAAAATAAAAGATATTTTGAGCTTTTATATTTAAAGAAAATAATACTATAGTAGTTAAAACTGCATATTTAAATTTCATTTCTTTCTACCAATTACACGAAATCCCTTGATGATATTTTCTTCAAACAAATTCGATACACCTTTAGCAAATTCCATAGCATTCATCGTTTTCTCAATTCCCCAAATATTTTTATTTTCTTCAAAATGCTCCCAAGCTAATTGTGCTCTTTCTTGAGCTAATAACATCCACTCAGGGGTCATATCATCTATCCTTTCAATTTGAATATTATTATTTTCTAATTCGGAAATATATTCATCCTTTAAGAGAAGATTTGGACAAGATATTACGTTTAACAATTTAGCATTTTCATTTTCAGAAATAAAATGTGGAAGGTAATAATCTTCAAAATATATCATTCCATCTTGCCTTAATGCTTTTCCAATTTTTTGTATTGTTTTTTTCTTGTCAATTATATGTAAAATGGACAAAAAAGCAATACACTTTGAGAAATAATTAGCTCTCAAATGGATTTCATTAAAATCTCCTAATATAAAATCAACAGTTTGATTCATATTTACAGAGTTTGTTAGCTGTACTGAAAAATCAAACCTGTCTTTTTGAATTTCAACACCTGTTACTTTTGCTCCAGTTTTATATGAAATATATCTGGCAGGACCTCCAAAACCTGAACCAATATCAAGTACGATGTCATCGTTGTCAATTGACAACATATCGATACATTTTTGAGTAGCATCTTTTCCTTTGAAATGGTCTTGGTCAAAATCAAATAAATCAGTAGGATTTTCAATTTTTAATACTTCTAAACCTCTTTTTTTGCACATTGTTTGCAAATAACTTACATTTACAAGGTGTTTAGAATACATTCTTTGTAGAATGTCTTCTTGACTCAAATTATTTTGAAGTATCTGCATCATTTTTATTAAGATTTTGTTTTAATTCATCAAATTTCGATTCAAATGCTTGAACAATTGAACGATTAGTCGTTTTAAAACCGATCAACTGAGGAGTCAATTTTCTATTTTTTTCAGACTTGTTTTTTCCGTTTTTTTCTGACAATGCTACTTGATAGTGTAAAGGCACAGCATAAATAGCTGTAACCCCATTTGAAAAATAATAATTATCAATTAAATTTACTTTTGTAGAATCATCAATTATAGTTATTGAGTTATTTATAAAAACATTAAGCACTTCTTGAAATTTTTTCAATTCTTTTAATTTGCTTTCAATAACAGATGGTTCAATTTTGGTTTTATTAACTAAATCATGTAAATAATTATTATAGGCATTCAGATTTTGTTTTTCAGAATATAAAATTAAATCAATTTTGTTTTGAGGATCTTTTGTTAACACTTCAATATTGTCTTGTAAAGCTCTTTTATATTTATCAATGTCATTTTTATAATTATACGCAATATGACCTGGGATTAGAGTAGGTCCATAAAATTGCAAACTTCGAGTATCTTTTTTGCACAATAGCTCATTAACTTCCTTATAAAAACTTTCATAACCATCAATTCTATCTTCAGCAATTTTTAATTGTTCGTATGTTAATAAGACACCAATAATAGTACCAATTATGCCAACGATACTCAATATACTTAGAATATTAGAATTTACAAATAAACCTTGCCCGTTTTTTTCAACAAAAAACGCAACAACTATTATCAATATAACACTGATAGTAATAACTGGAATAGGTCTCTTTATAAACCACTTAGATATTTCCTTAATTCCTTCACGAAAGAATTTAAAAAACGATAATACAAATAAAATGATAAAAATGCCAAAAATAATCCATAAAGTTATATTCGAACCTGTATGTGCACAATACTGCGGAAAACAAATAGTCTCATTTTTCATAATCTAATATATTATATTCATTATTTTCAATTTTCTTCCAGATTAATTCTTTTTCAACATATTGTTTGTTTTTTGAAAAAGAAATATTTCCGAATATACCATTATAGGTAGGTGTATTTCTTAATCCGTTTTGAATATTTAGCGCAGAAATCCCATATTTAGTCATAATATTAGCTAAGTATTTAACACCATCATATGAAGTAACAGTATAAATATCTGCCCAAGAGTTATACCTTTTTGAATATTTTTTTTGAAAATTTGAATAAAGAGTATCAGCAGGATTATATTTAGGATATGAATAAATTAAATCGTTAGCAGAATTTCCAGCAAATTCAAGTGTTTCTTTAGTTTCAATTCCTGAATAGGAAATCCATTGTACTCCCATATTTAATTCTTTACTCTGATTGAGAATATCTGCAAATTCCTTACTACTAAAAGCTAATAAAAAGCAGTATTTGGCTTTAGATAATTTTATATTATTAAGCTGTGATCTAAAATCAGGAGAGTTTAATTCGTAGCTTTGTTCATAAGGTGTAATTCCACAAATTGCTTGCATTTCCTTACTGAAAATATCCTTTGTGTCTTTGCCGGAAGAATTATTACTGTAAAGTACAGCTATTTTTTCGCTAGGATAATTTTTACAAAAATAATTAGCTATGAATTTTGCTTCAGCACCTCCATTTACCATTAGACTAAACAAAAAATTATCGGCTTTCTCACATATTTTTGGACTTATTGCTGATGAATTTATTAAAACTATATGTGCTGAATCAGCAACTGGTTGACAAGCCAAAATGATACTACTTAAAGAGCCAATAACTATTGGAACTCTATCGAATGCGACTACTTTTTTAAATGCCGAAACTCCTTCTTTTGCATCACTCTTTGTATCTTCATAAACAATCTCCAACATTCTTCCGTTAATACCACCTGAATTGTTTACTTCTTCTACAGCAATATCAATTCCTTGCTTTAGTGATTTTCCATAATTGGCTCCACTACCAGTCAATGGCAAAATTGCTCCAATTTTCACTGTATTGCTTTGTGCAGAATTCTTTTTCCACACAAACCACCCTCCAATTATTATTGCAATTGCAAGTAAAATCCATAATAACGATTTCCTATTCATATCATAAACTTTTTAATGTTATCCAATGAATTTAAATTATCTGTATGTAAATGTCCTAATTTTAATCCGATTATGGCGTCGGCATACGAAAAAAGTTCTTTTACTTTATGTTCGACTAATACAAGTGTTATGCCTTTTTGTTTAAGTTGTTCGATATATTCAAATACAAGGTTTATATTGTTCTCACTTAATCCCGCAAGCGGTTCGTCGAACAGTAGAAGCTTAGGGCGATTTACCATTGCCATTGCTAGCGAAAGCAGTTTGGCTTCTCCTCCGCTTAATCTGTCGGCAGTTTGTTTGTACTTTGCCTTTAATAGTGGCATTTGCTCCATAAGTTTAGTAATTCTGCTCTCGCTTTCACGCTTATCTTTCAAATGTAATAAACTCATTTTTAAGTTTTCGATTACAGTCATATCAGCAAACAATCCGTTTTTTTGAGGAATATATACCAATCCTTTCTTTATAAGAGTCTCATTGCTTTTCTTATCTACCGACTGAATACATTCATTCTGAAAATGTATTTCACCGTTCCACAATGGAAGTAAGCCTGCAATGGCTTTTAAGAGCGTACTTTTACCCGATCCATTACTTCCTACCAACAACACAGTTGTACCTTCGTTTATATCCAACGATACATCAAACAGCACCTGTTTCTTGTCGTAACCTGTACTCAGATTATTAATACTTAATACACTCATACGTAAGCATTTTTTACATTTTCATCGTTCTTGAAATCTCTATAGCTTTCATAACTATGAATTTTACCATTATTGAGGAAAAGTATTTGGTCGGCAACGGTTTCAATAAAATCGGTATTGTGTTCGATAATCATTAGCGTTTTACCCCGATCTTTCATTTGGCGAATTACTGTAGCGAGTTTTTCCCTGAAAACAGGATTCACGCCGGCAACAGGCTCGTCAAGTAAAAGAATTTGAGGATCATTGGCCATACAACAGGCAAGGTTGAGCAGCTTTTGTTGCCCATACGAAATTTCACCTGCTTTACTATCGGTTATATCATCAATAAAACAAGTAGATAAGATTTCATCTGCTTTTTGACTATTAACTTGCTGTTCTTCTTTTATCTTTTTATCCGGGAAAATTGTGCGCCACCACTTTTCTCCGTACTGAGAAGGAAATGCCAGCAAAAGATTTTCTTTAACCGTCAGGTTGCTTATTAACCGCATATCCTGAAAAGTACGGGTAACTCCCAGACGGTTTATTTTATAATCGGTCTCATGACTTATATTTTTCCCATCCAACAGCACTTCACCATTGTCAAGAGTTAAGAAACCGGAAATGATATTGAAGAGGGTTGTTTTGCCACTTCCATTCGTTCCCATAAGCACAGTAATTGAGCCTTCGTTTAATGCAAAGGTAACATCGTTAAGGACTTTATTTTCTCCAAACGATTTAGTAATATGGTTAAGTTCAAGTTTCAAGTACTCTGCTATTTATCTAAATGATGCAAAACTAATCATTTTCAATGAAAATAAGATGAATATGTTATAAGTTTTTTATCAATGATTTCAATAGAGTTTAAAAATAACTCATTAAAAGATATTGGGTAAGTTGGGAAAACCGGATATTTTGAGACCGTGCAAGGCCAGAGGTATGAGGAGAGGGTTTTTTTGACGGTTGGAGTTTTGTCCTGTGGAGCTGCCCGCAATAAATTCTCAGGCGAAGCCTGACCTTTGATCATGGAAAGCCAAAAGGCAAAAACGACTGGACATCGGTATAACTTTGTATTGGTAGGCTTTACAAAAGTATGCAAAAGTTGTTAATTTAGTTTTCCCAAATAATACTTAGAATTGTACTGAAACTTTTAGTTGGGATACAAAATTCATAGAAAGTTGAATCTTCTTTATCGTATTCATTAAGTTCAAACCAAGTAGATTTACTTATCTCTTGGGGTTTATCCTCAAAGGAATAGATGAATTCATAGTTACCCTCAAGATACTCCATCGCAACAGAATCTTTAGGTGGTGTCAATTGAATATAATCGCAGACTTTCTCTCTCATATCAGCTGATTTCTTCCAATACTTCACTCTGCCATTTTCAATAAAAACAACACAAATCGGATGTAAGTTGGAATCAATGTATTTGAATGTCGTAGCAGTAATACTTGTTTTAAATTTTTCTGCAAGCTTTTTTATTGTCAATGGAGAGAATTTTTTCACACTTGCTTCAGAAAGGAATACTTTTTGGGGCATAAGTAATTCACTGGCAAATTCATTAGCCTCCATTTCTTGAAAGCCATTTTTTAAAACTTTCTCCATGCCCTGAAAAATTTCAAAGTTGCAAGAAGAATCATCTGTTATCTGAAGATGTCTATGCATAATTAAATGGCCAATTTCATGTGCTATTACAAATCGTTTTCTACCTTCGAATTGAATATCGGAATTTACCTTGATTATGACTTTGCTTTTCCCAAATATTATCTTTCCATCACAATTTGTGAGAGGCTCTTCTATAACTATTACTTCTAGGCCAGTTACTTCATATAAGCCAGATGCAAAAATATCAATAGGTATATCAATAATGTCATCAAATCCTAAATCTGATAATAATTTTTGAGCATGAACATGTCCATTAGTCAACCTTGCCATCTTTTTCCAATTTTTCTAATAATTCGATGAGGTTATTATCTTTAATCATCAAAATAATATCCTCTTTTGAAAGAGATTCTAAACTTCTAAAAAACATTGGAGAAAAATTATTTTGATAATTTGCTTTTAAATATGAAATTGGTTTTTCAATATCTTTATTAATCGCATCTTTCAATTGATTTGCCAATTCCAGTAATTCATTATTATGCTTTTGCTTAGCAATTGCTTTAGTTATGAATGCTATTTGTTTCTTTTTTTTAGAGTATTGTTCATAGTTCTGAATGTTGTCTTTAACAACATCATTAATAGTTTCATTATCTGCATTTAAATAAAAATCAAATAAGGCGTCATCAATATTTTTGTCTATTCTTGAGTTCATAATACTTTAATTGCTTTTAGTCTAATTTTTTTTATTTTTCTATCAAGTCTACGAATAATGTTGTAGACTTCTTTCTCTGATATGCCAAGATCTTTTGCTATTAAATTGGGTTTCGTTATGCCATCTATCCAATAGTCAAATACGATTAACTCGTCATCATCTGCATTTTCATCAATAAGCATTTGTACAATTAACTTTTTTTGCTCTTCATTTGATTCGAAATTATTATCTGGGAAATTTTCAATTTCGATATCATCAATTTTTCTTTTGATAGTTTTAAAGAAATTGCTGATATCACTTTTTAAGCATCCAAAAAGAAATTCAACAAATGGACATTTAGCATTGTTCCAGTCTCTTTTACCCTCCAACACTTTTAAGAAAATATCACTAACAAAATCTAAAGGGTCTTTCCCATCAAAGTCTTTAATACCCTCATTATTTAATCTATAACACGCATAAGATACCATACGGTCAATAACGTGATCTAAATCACATGCATTAAACTCATCATATACATTCATATTTAGGGGTTTTCAAATTAATATGCTAAAGTATAAAATTATTTTGCCAATAATGGCAAAAATAAACATTTTTTTAGCATATATATTTGAAAGTAGTGATAAAATGTATCGCCATATACTTTTTTATAAAAAAAAAGGTATGATAGTGGCAAAAATCAATTGATTCTTAGCATATATATTTGATGACGACTTTTATATCACAAAAACAAATAATCTGTTTTTCCTCAAACATTTTATTTGATAGATAACATGAGGAAAATAAATAATAATTAAATTTTAAGGAAATGGAAAAAGATTTAAAAAATCAGAACCAAAAAAACGAAGAACATGTTCTTCACCTGATTGTCAATGAGACAAATTACAAATGGGAGCATCAGTTTATAACTGGAGCTCAGGTAAAACAATTGGGGAATATTCCTCAGAGTGACAAACTTTTTCTGGCAATTAAACGCCCTTGGGAAGATGAACTGATTTCGGACGACACCGAAGTTGATTTGGCTCGTCCTGGAATTGAGAAATTCTATTCAAAACCACACGATGATTTTGAACATGTGGTCATTGTTGTAAACGGCAGACCAAAGAATTGGGCTGAGCGAAAAATCAACTACGAACAGTTGGTAAAGCTTGCTTTTCCAAACTATGTGGAAAATGAGGCCATTGTTTACACTGTTACTTACACTAACGGTCCTAAACAAAATGAAGAAAGCTCGATGGTAAAGGGAGATGTCGTATTTGTAAAAAATCAAATGATATTCAATGTTACACCAACTAATCGTTCGTAGTCCTGATTTGAAGCAACTCAGGGATGAAGGTTTCGAAATTGAGGTAAAAGGTGGATATTTACTTATCCACCATATACCTAATGTAAATCCTTCAAAGGAAGAGAAATTCGGCACATTGGTTTCTACATTAAATATGAATGGCTCACAAGTAGTTGCTCCCGAGAATCACGTGATTTATTTTATTGGCGATCATCCATGTGAAAATACCGGATTAAAAATGACTGGGATTCAGCATGAGTCAAGAGCTCAGACATTTGCAAATGATATAGTTATTCAGCATTCATTTTCTAATAAGCCTCCTGAAGGGTATGCAAATTACTATCTGAAAGTGACAAGATATGTTGAAATGATATCAGCTCCAGCTATTTCATTGGACAAAAGTGCAACTGCCAGAACATTTCGACCTATTGTAGACAAAGAAGATATAAACGTTTTTCAATATGTGGATACAAATTCGAGCAGAGCAAATATCAATATGATAAGTGCAAAGTTTGAAGGTCAGAAAATTGCAATTATCGGATTAGGTGGACCCGGTG
>JAYFRI010000205.1:0-5515 GCA_034926015.1 Paludibacter sp.
TCTCAGACAATTTAGTATAGGTCATTATATCGTCGATTTTTATTGTCACAAACACAAATTAGCGATCGAATTGGATGGCGAAGTTCATTCTTCAGAAGAGAGTCAGACTTATGATAAAAAACGAACTGATTATTTGAATTCAGTAGGTGTTACTGTGTTACGATTCGAGAATTTTGAGATTCTTCAGTATCCCACACGTACGCTCGATGAAATACGAAAGCATTTGAAATAATTAGTTCTTTGAATCTTATAAAACAAACCCCTCCGCTTCGCTCGTCCCCTTACAAAGGGGACATCTACGCAGTGCGAAATTTATCAAAATATCAAAATGTCAAATTTCTCAAATCTTCAAATTATCAATTATCAATTCTCAATTATCTCTGTCGCTTCATTGATTTATTAAAATAAGAAAGAGTGTTTTTCGAAGTAATATCTTCGTAAAACACTCTTTTCTTTTTGTAGCGGGAACGAGAGTTGAACTCGTGACCTCCGGGTTATGAATCCGACGCTCTAACCATCTGAGCTATCCCGCCATTTTTCTAAGGCGGTGCAAAGATAGCTTTTTTAGCCCAAACGCCAAATTATTTGAATAAAAAAAATTGATAAAAACATGAGAAAGAATTCATAATTTATAATTTATAATTCATAATGAAGAACTTGGTAATTATTTCGGGATTGAAAACTTGAGAAGTAAAGAACAAGAAGTAAATTAGAAGTTAAGAAGTTAAACAGAGAACAATTCATAATTCATAATTCATAACAATAGGTTTATTTTCAATCGTTCAACAATTGACCGGAAGCCGGGGACTTGAGAGAGTTGAGCGCTCATTCAGTCCCCGGGGTTTTGAATTAGAATTTGGGTTTCATTCCTAAATGATACATTATAAACGACCACATGTCGGTTTGCGCATCAATTACTTTTCCGATTGGTTTTCCGGCACCATGACCAGCCTTGGTATCGATACGAATCAGGGAAGGTGTATTGCCTGCGTTGCTTGCCTGTAAAGTGGCAGCAAATTTAAACGAATGAGCAGGAACTACGCGGTCGTCGTGATCGCCCGTCATCACCATAGTGGCAGGATACCTGACGCCTGGTTTCAGGTTGTGCAGCGGCGAGTAAGCTTTCAGGTAGTCGAACATTTCCTTGCTTTCTTCGCTGGTACCATAGTCGGTAGCCCATGCCCAGCCAATTGTGAACTTGTGGTAACGGAGCATATCGAGTACACCTACTTCGGGTATTGCAACTGCAAAAAGATCGGGACGTTGTGTCATGCAGGCGCCAACGAGCAATCCGCCGTTCGAGCCACCATCAATGGCCAGTTTTTTAGCCGATGTATATTTTTCTTTGATAAGAAATTCGGCAGCAGCAATAAAATCGTCGAAAACATTTTGTTTCTGCATTTTAGTACCAGCTTTGTGCCATGCTTCACCATATTCGCCACCGCCACGAATGTTGGCTATCACATAAATACCGCCATTTTCGAGGAAAGGAATACGTGCAACACTGAAACCGGGATTTACACTTATATTAAAACCTCCGTATCCGTAAAGCAATAAAGGGTTTTTACCTGTTTTCTGCATGCCTTTTTTGTAGGTGATAAACATAGGCACTTTGGTGCCATCTTTACTTGTGTAAAACAGTTGTTCGCTTACATAATCCTCCGGTTGGAAAGATACATCTGCTTTGCGGAAGACTTCAGCTTTGTTGGCTGCCACATCGAACCTGTAAATGGTAGGCGGAAAAGTGAAAGAGCTGAAGGTGTAGAAAGCTTCGTTGTCGTCCTTGTCGCCCGAAAAACCTGAGATTGTGCCTACTGTAGGTAGTTTTACTTCATAGAGCAGTTTGCCGCTTAAATCGTAAGCATAAGCATGGCTTGCAGCGTCCTTCAGGTATTGTGCAACGAATTTACCACCCAATACCGAAACACCTTCCAATACATTTTCAGAGGCAGGAATAATTGTTTTCCAGTTTTCACGTCCGGGATTTTTGGTGTCAATTTCCATTAATTGCTGGTTGGATGCTTGCCAGTTGGTGAGTAAATATATTTTACCGTCGATATGATCTACCACCGAATAGTCGTTGTCGAAACCCGCTTCGAGTGTTACGAATTCGGCATCCGGGTTGTTCAGGTCTTTGAACTGTAGTGAATTACCTGATGTAGATGCTGTTTCTGCAATAAAGAGCAAAGCTTCATCTTCGCTTACTATGGCTGAGCAGTTTCTCAAAGGATAATCTTTGTTTTCGAACACCAGCTGGTCTTTGTTTTGCGTATCGCCTACCTTGTGATAATACACTTTGTGGTATTCATTCTTATTGGAGTATTCCTTTCCGGCCACTGGCGCATCGTAAGCGCTGTAGTAAAAACCATCGCCTTTCCACGCAATACCTGAGAATTTAACCCAATGAATCACATCGGGCAATAGTTGGCCGGTGGCTATGTCCATGAGGTAAATTTCGTTCCAGTCCGAACCACTTCGGGCAATGCTGTAAGCAAGGTATTTACCATCGTTCGAGAACGAAATCTGCGAAAGGGCTACCGTGCCATCAGTCGAGAGTTGATTTGGGTCGAGCAATACTTTTGGTGTTCCGTCCAGCGTAGCAAGACTATAGAGTACGCTTTGGTTTTGCAACCCATCGTTTTTGAAAAAATAATATTTGCCATTTTTCTTGAAAGGCGAACCATACTTAGGGTAGTTTGTCAGGTCGGTTAAACGTTTTTTCAATCCGGGTCGAAAGCTGATTTGATACAGGTACTGATAGGTTACTTTGTTTTGCGCCTTTACCCATGCTTCTGTTGCAGCCGATGTATCGTTCTCGAGCCAGCGATAAGGTTCGGGCACTGCTGTACCGAAATAGTTGTCGACGACATCCTCTTTCGTAGTGACAGGGTATTTTAATTTGTTTGACGAAGTGCATGCTGACATAAGCAGAATTGAAAAGGTGAATAGAATGAGTTGTTTCATATATACTAATTTGTTTTTTAAGTTATTACCAAAACTGTTCAGGTGAATTCCTTGTTTTTGGATTCTATTTAAAAAAATTAATCCGGGGTTTTTCTATTCCTGATTATTTTAAAGCCTGATACACTAAGTTATGAAAGAGGACTTTTAAATCGATTCCCGAATAATTGGGTTGTAGATTGATATAAAACAACAGGATTAAATCCTCTTTCGGATCGATAATATAATCGGTACCAAACATTCCTCCCCAGCGCAATGAGCCTTCGGAGGCAATGGATGTATATGAGTATTGTGCACGGAAATCGTCGAAAGCCAGTCCGAAGCCAATGCTGCCACGCAGATCGCCCACAGCATTTTTACGCATCATTTCAATTGTTTTTCGGCTCAGAATGCGTTTGCCGTTGAATTCGCCTTCGTTGAGTATCATTTGACAGAATTTTGCATAATCTTCAATGGTTCCCGATAGTCCGGCGCCGGTACTACAGAACGTTTTTGCTCCCGAATAAGGGAAAATCTGATAAATGCTGTTGGATGCTTCGTTTCGTGTCAGAGGTTTGTTGTTTTCTTTTTGATACAAAGTGACAATGTCATTTTTTTTGTTGTCGGGCAAATAGAAGTAGGTGTTGTTCATTCCCAGTGGTTCAAAAATTCGTTCTTTGAAAAAAGCATCGATCTTCTGACCTGAAACCACTTCGATAAGGTAACCCAATACGTCAACACTCATGCCGTAGCTGAATTTCTCTCCCGGGTCGTGTTCGAGCGGACAGGTGGCCAATACTTTAATGATGTCGCCTAATGTTTTGTTTTCGAGCGTATAAAGTGGTGAAACCGGAATTCCCATTTTGTCGTACATCTTGCGTGAGTTGCCCGAACCGTACGAGATACCCGAAGTATGCGTCAGCAAATCACGGATGGTGATGTCACGTTTGGCAGGACGGGTTGTAAAGCTTGAATCCTCAGGGTTGAAGGAGGTCATCACCTTTGGATTAGCAAATTCAGGGATGTATTTTTTTATGGGATCGTCGAGCAGAATTTTCCCTTCTTCGAACAAGGTGAGCACTGCTACAGCAGTGATGGCTTTGGTTTGAGAAGCCATTCTGAAGATATTATCGGTTCGACAGGGAGTTTTACTCTCTATGTCCTGCCAACCGAAGGCTTTGTTGTGTACTACCTTGCCATGATGAGCCACAAGGGTTACTGCATGAGGAATTACTCCATCGTCCACCAATTTTTGAAAGACTGTGTCGATGCGAGCCAAACGGGCAGCATCAAAGGTGGCGGGTACTTTTTTTGAATAAACTAATTTTTGAGCGTTTTCATTTTTTTGAGCCGATAGGGCCACCGAAAACAACAAAACGAGAAAGATAGAAAATTTTTTTTTCATGTGATGATTAATATGTGTATTTTGTTTGTTAAAGCAATAAATCAATGTGATAATTGTTGATAGGTCTACAGTCACCGGTCTCCGGTCTCCAGACTTTGGTCAAAAGTCTAATGTCAACTGTCGAAAATACCAATGTGACAATATGCCAATCCCGATAAATTCGGGACAAGTTGTGCTAATTGTTGATAAATCTCTGGTCTACAGTCTCCGGTCTACAGACTTTGTTGAACTGTTGAATCGTTGAACTGTTGAACTGACGAATTGTTGAACTGTTGAACTTGTCTGTAGCTTCGCCTGTGCCTTTCAGAACCCGAAACCCGAAACTCAAAACCCGGAACCCGAAATCCGAAACGCGGAACCCGAAACTCACGTTATAAATTTCCAGGCCAACCATGCCATTCCACCAAAGCCTGTAATGAGTGCTTCTTCGTCGATACAGAAATTAGCGCTGTGTAAGCCGCCGGTATCGGCATTCGAAGCTCCTCTCACTCCAAAACGGTAAAAAGTACAAGGATATTGTTGGGTGAAAAAAGCAAAATCTTCGGAGGTCATTCTCATTTCGAGGTCCACCACCTTTTCATTGCCTACCCATTCGGTTGCAAATTGCCTGGCTTTGAGCGTTGTTTTCACATCGTTCACAACACAAGGATATCCATCGGGGATTTCAATTTCGGCAGTGCAACCGTAAGCATCGCAGGTTTCGTTTATGATGCGCCGGATATGAATTTTGGCTTTTTCTCTCCATTGTTCGTCCACAGTTCTGAGAGTTCCCGAAAGCAGGGCTTCGTGAGGAATGATATTCTGGGCACTACCAGCCTGTAATTTTCCGAAAGTAAGCACCATGGGAATGAGCGGTGAACAGAGCCGACTACGCACCTGTTGCAGCGAAACCAGGGTTTGTGCAGCACAAAGAACAGTGTCGTTGGTGAGATGAGGCAATGCTCCATGTCCGCCTTTGCCCTGTATTTTTACATGAATTTCGTCGGCCGAAGCCATTATCATCCCGGGTAAAAATCCAAGCGTTCCGGTAGGATAGTCCACCGATACATGTTGAGCAATGATGAGTTCAGGTTTTATTTCGTCAAATACTCCATCTTCGAGCATTAGCCGTGCTCCACCCGGCGCTTTTTACTCGCCGGGTTGGAAAATGAGTAGTATTGTACCTTCAAA
>JAYFRI010000048.1:0-4924 GCA_034926015.1 Paludibacter sp.
CCGAACACCAATAAAAATGAAAAAAGCCGATAATCAGATTGATTATCGGCTTTTTCGTGCGGCTGAAGGGACTCGAACCCCCACGCCTCTCGGCACCAGATCCTAAGTCTGGCGCGGCTACCAATTACGCCACAGCCGCATGGTGCGTTAGCGGGTGCAAAGATACATTTCTTTTTCGGTTTTACAAGGCTTGAACGAAAAATAATCGGGATAAAATCTTAAAAAATCGGTTCAAAACAATTACCCGGAATCAACAACATTGAGTTTCAATTCATTGACGAAAAGTTTTGGCAAGCCGATGTGTGACACTTACAAATGCCTCATCAATTAAATCGGCATGCGAAACCCGAGCAGGATTAATATCTATGCCTCCACGACGTGTGTACATGGCCGCCACCATCATTTTTTCGGGACAAAAAGCATCCTGAAAACGCTTGTAAATCATTTCAACCACCTCTTCATGAAAATGATTTTCTTTTCGGAACGACACCAGATAAGTGAGCACAGAGGCTAAGTCAATTTCATAATTCGTTTCCATCATCACAAACAAATCGCCCCAATCAGGTTGATGGGTAACCCTGCAATTCGAGCGCAATAAATCTGTTGTAAACTGATATTTATGAACATAATGCGTCAGTTTTGCTTTCAACAACGATGGTGTTTCGGTGTAATTATCAAACTTTTGCAGCTGTAAGGTATCCTCCGGGATTAAATCTGTAAGAGCAATATTCCGTATTTCGGCAAAAGGAATTATTTCGGGGGCAGATTGCGAAAACAAACATACGCTTACTTCTGTTTCGAGCAACTGATTCAAATCCTGCTGAATAAGTTCTGATATTTTCAGCTCGGCCTGACCCATCGATTCTCCAAGGCGTTCCATGTTAAACGAGTTCAGGTATAGTTTCAGCGATTTCGATTCTACCAGATACTTGCTTTCGGCAGCGTAAATCAGCTTCAGCATCCGCGACACAGGCAATCCATTGTTAGTTAGAAACGAAACTTCGTAACAATTCAACACATCCACTCCCACGAATGGCAGATCGGCATCTTCAATGCCATATCTCAATCTGTTTTCGGAACGGGGAATCCGGAATAATAAAGAAGCATCGTACCGCTCAGGGTACGATGCTTGCTTTCCTAATAATGTATCCTCTATTTCAAAAGTCATTTTTATCTTTTCAGCTTAGCACATTTACGACTCAGCCATTCGCGCTCATTTTCGTCGAGTTTCTGTGCCAACGAATCGTAGACTCTTTTGTGATAATTGTTCAGCCAGTCGATATCTTCGTCCGACATCATTTCCACATCAATCAGTTCTTTATCAATAGGAAACAGCGTAACTGTTTCGAATTTAAGAAATTCTCCAAATTCTGTTTTTTCGGCCTTGATCACATGTATCAGGTTTTCGGTACGAATTCCATACTGATTGGTGCGGTACAAACCGGGTTCATTCGACATAAACATACCTTCCTGCAAGCTGATCGGGTTTTCGTCCATTCTGATATTTTGCGGACCTTCGTGTACATTCAGGAAATGACCAACTCCGTGGCCGGTTCCGTGTCCGTAATTAATCCCCAAATCCCACATAGCCTTACGGGCCAGAATATCGAGCTGCGAACCACGTGTTCCGGAAGGGAATTTCGCGGTAGCCAATGCTATATGTCCTTTCAGCACCAATGTAAAATCAATTTTTTGTTTCACTGTAGGCGTACCTAAAGCCACTGTACGTGTAATATCGGTAGTTCCTTCAAGGTATTGACCACCCGAATCGAGCAGAAACAAATTCTCAGGTTTAAGGGTAGAAGCCGATTCGGGCACTGCTCTGTAATGAACAATAGCACCATGAGGTCCATATCCGGCTATCGTACTGAAACTTTCGCCTTTAAAGTTTTCCTGCTTGCTACGGAACTCATATAATTTCTGATCCACACTCACCTCGTTTAGGTTTCCCGATTTGAGATTTTCTTCGAGCCAGATAAAGAAGCGCGTCAATGCCACTCCGTCCTTTACCATTGCTTGTCGAACGCCAGCCATTTCAACCTCATTTTTAATACTTTTCAGTTTAAAAACAGGCGACATTGCATTTCTTTTGGTACAAGCAGCTGGTATGCTTTCGTACAATGCCCGGTTTAACTTAGCGCCATCGATCAGAACCGTTTTCGAACTTTCGATCTGTTCCAACACTGAATAAATTGCATCATAGGCTTTGATCCGAACGCCTACGCTAGCCAGATAGGTTTTTGTTTCCTCAGTAAGTTTATCCTGATCGACAAATAAAGTCACATCGTTTTCTTCAACAAGTGCATAAGCAATCACAACAGGATTGAAATCAACATCGTTTCCTCTGATATTAAACAACCATGCAATATCGTCCAACGCCGACATTACAAAAACCTGCGATCGCAATTTTGCCATTTCAGCACGTGTAGCTGCTATTTTATCGGTAGTGGATTGTCCACTGTATTTAAGATCAAAAACATAGAATGGCTTTTTGGGCAGATCAGGTCGATCGGTCCATACTTCTTTCATTAAATCAATCGAAACTAATTCAATTCCAACAGTTTCTAGTTCTGACTTCATGGCTGCATAAGCATTGACCGAAAACATTTGGGCATTAACGGCCACTTTTTCTCCTGGCTTCAGGGTATCTATCAACCAGGGAATAATATCAGCTGTTTCGGGCAATCCCATTTTCATCAAGTCCATCCCCGAATCTTTTAATTCGTCATCGCCCTGCAAAAAATAACGCGAATCGGTCCATAACCCGGCTTTTGTCAAAGTCACAACCGCAGTACCAGCCGATCCGGTAAATCCTGATATCCAAACACGTTCTTTCCAGTAGTCGGCTATATATTCACTGGCATGAGGGTCGGTACCCGGAATGATACATGCTGCTACTCCTGCTTTCCTCATTACATCTCTGAGCGATGCTATTCTTTCGTTTATTGCTGCCATATATATTTATTTTTCTACAAAAATAGCAATTAGTTTTATATTCGTTTCATTCGCGTCCAATAAATTATCGGAACAGATGTATTCAATTGTGAATTAGATTCTGCTTTATAAATGAACAATGGCAGACAGAGTTTGTTTGAAAAATATATTCATTTCACAATACAAATTATCATGGCAGAAAAACATTCAATAAAAACGAGCTGGAAAGGTGGTTTGGCCTTCGAAGCCGATATAAACGGGCATAAATTAATGATGGACGCTCCTGTAGAAGGCGGCGGACAAAATTCAGGTCCCGGTCCAAAAAGATTGCAATTAGCAGCGCTTAGTGGCTGCACAGGAATGGATGTGGTTTCTATACTTCAGAAAATGCGTGTAGATTTCACAGCTGTTGACATCGAAGTTCAGGGCAACGTTACTGACGAGCATCCGAAACATTATGAAAAAATGCATGTCATTTACACCATTATAGGCAAAAACTTACCCATGGACAAACTCGAAAAGGCAGTAAAAATGTCGGAAGAAACCTATTGTGGAGTTGGCGCATTGTATCGCAAAGCCATAGAAGTAACTTCCGAAATAATTGTTGTAGAAGAATAAAGAGGAAATAATATCTTTAAGGCTAAGAGACCGGAATCACTTCTGTCCCAGCAGCTCGCGGGCATTTTGCAGAGCTGCCTGCGTAATATTTTTGCCACTCAGCATTTGAGCAATCTCTGTAGCTCTCTCTTCATATGAGAGCTTCACTATTCGTGTCTGGGATTGTTCACCCGAATCGTCTTTGAACACGCGATAATGGTGAGCACTTTTGGCAGCTATCTGTGGCAAATGAGTGATAGTGATCACCTGCATTTCTTTACTCATAGTTTGCATAATTTCGCCCACCCGATGCGCAATTTCGCCTGAAACTCCGGTGTCAATTTCATCAAAAATAATGCTTGGCAAATCGGTTTTGTTGGCAATCAATGATTTGATCGACAGCATAAGTCGTGACATTTCACCTCCCGAAGCCACCATTTGTACCGGTTGTACTTCGCGGTTTTTGTTGGCCGAAAAAAGAAAACTGATTTCATCCATCCCATTGGGTAAAAAATCAGAAACCTGCCGCATATCCACTTTAAACTGTGCATTTACGATGCCCAACTTCAGCAACTGACTTACCATATATTTCTCAATCGGCTGAACCGCTTTTTTACGGCTCTCTGTCAACTGTTTTGCTGTTTGTTTCAGGTTTTCGGCAGCCAGCACAATCATCGACTTCGACTTTTCAATTTCTTCATCAAACGACTCAATTTTAAGCAACTGTTTCTCAAATTCGTTTCTGATTTCAATAAGTTCGGCCACCGAATTCACCTTATATTTTTTCTGAAGTGTGTACAATTCACTCAGTCGGGTTTCTATCCATTCCAGACGCGAAGGATTGAACTCAACTTTATCGGCAAAAGTGCCAAGCTCTGATTTAATATCCTTTATATCAATATAACAGCTTTGTAATCTTTCAATCCATGCATCGCTACCCGAAATGTAATTCTTAACCTTCGTCACACCTGCAATTACTTCTTTCAACAGCGGAAGTACTGAATTTTCTTCGTCAAGCAACATGGTGGCATTTGTAAGTTCAGCCTTTATTTCCTCGGCATGCACAAGCGTTTCCTGCTCCGACTCTAAAAGCTCCTGCTCATTTTCATCCAATTTCGCATCATTGAGCTGTGTAAACTGAAACTGAATAAAATCAAGCTCCATTGCCGATTTTTCGGCCATTTTTTCAAGTTTTTTCAACTCAACCAATAGCTCCTGCCAATCATTGTATTCAGCGGCATACTGTTTCAACAAGTCATTATTGTTGGCCACAACGTCTACCACCTCGAGCTGATAACCATCATTCGAGAGCATTAAATTATCGAACTGAGAATGAATATCGATGAGTTGTATGCTTAAGTCGCGTAAAACGGTAAGCGAAACCGGTGTGTCA
>JAYFRI010000045.1:0-2269 GCA_034926015.1 Paludibacter sp.
GAAATTTTAATTTCCTCGGTTTTCATTCCCACATATGACGCAACGAGTGTTTGAGCATTAGCGGGGACATTTAATCTGAACTCCCCATCGATGTTTGTCACAGTTCCGATGTTCGTACCTTTTACAATAACGGATGCGGCAATAATCGTTTCTCCTGATGCATCCTTTACAACGCCGGATATTGATTTTGTTTGAGCAAGTGCAGTACTGCCTAAAAAAACCAACATAGCGAAACAAAAAATAACTTTTTGGGTAAAATTACCGCCTGTTCTTTTTTCCTTCATTTTTAAAATGATTAGATTTTGATTTAACATTAGCTTGAATATTTTTTGATTTTTAGTCATTGCAAATATAGCATAAACTTAAAAAAATAGATGTGCAAAAACTGACGTTATTTGGTGGTTGTATTGACTTGCACTTTCTACAATAAGTATTTAAATTAAACACAACGCTTTGTAAACGAATAAATCTTCGTACAGCGCATTTGAGCGATAGAAAATTAAATTCAATTGAAAAAAATCTATATCTTTGCAATGACACTATTTTTACAATTTAATACTCAAAAAACATGATAAACCCAACCGACCAATTGCTTCTCGATAAAAAAGGGATCAGTTCGAATAAAATACAGGAACAACTTCTATCCTTTGCCAAGGGTTTTCCATTCCTGACCATTGTAAGTCCTGTTGAACCCGGCAATGGAATTTTGTGTCTTGGCGATAAACTCGTGGACGAATATCTCGGGGTATGGAATGACTACCTGCAAAGCAATGCTTCAATTCTTAAATTTGTTCCCGCATCGGGCGCCGCCAGTCGTATGTTCAAAGACCTGTTTGAGTTTCTGGATGGCAAGTCGAACGAACCTGAAAAAGCGGCTGAAAGGAAATTTTTTGATGAAATCAATCAATTTGCTTTTGCTGAATTGCTCGACAAAACCTGCAAAGCCAATACAGGAAAAGGAATTCAGGATTTAATCCAAAACAAGCAATATAAAACTGTTGTTGAGCAATTGCTGCTCGAAACAGGTTTGAATTATGGCTCACTACCCAAAGGACTGCTGCTGTTCCACTCCTACCCGACCGAAAAACGTACACCCATGCAGGAACATTTGGTGGAAGGCGCCATGTACGCATCGAATGCTAAAAATGAAGTGAATTTGCATTTTACGGTTTCGACCGAACATCGTGCACTGTTCGAAAAGCATCTGAATGAAACGCTAAAAGCGTATGAACAAAAATTACAACGAAAATTTATCATCAGTTTTTCGGAACAAAAACCTTCCACCGACACCCTTGCTGCTGATGCCAACAATGAACCATTCAGAGAAAACGGCACATTGGTATTCCGCCCCGGCGGCCATGGTGCTTTGATCGAAAACCTGAACGACCTGGAAGCAGATATAATTTTCATCAAAAATATCGACAATGTTGTTCCCGACACACTGAAAAGCGCCACCATCCTTTACAAAAAAGTAATCGCCGGTTTGCTCGTCAGCCTTCAGAAAAAAGCATTCGCCTATTTGCATGAAATGGAGACGGGACAGTTAAATAACAGCAAGCTCAAAGAAATTTCTGATTTCTGCGAAAAAGAGCTCAACAACCACAAACAAGATATTTCGACGCTTTCGGACGTAGCACTTCAGCAGTACCTCACTGCAAAATTAAATCGCCCAATGCGTGTTTGCGGTATGGTGAAAAACACAGGCGAACCCGGTGGAGGTCCTTTCCTCACCGTCAACCCCGATGGAACTGTTTCGCCACAAATCCTCGAAAGTTCACAGATCGACCTGAACAATCCTGTAGAAAAAGCAAAAATGATGCAATCGTCGCACTTCAATCCTGTGGATTTAGTGTGTGGAGTTAAAAACTACAAAGGTCAGAAGTTCGATTTACTGCGATATGTCGACAAAAACACAGGATTTATTTCGGTAAAATCAAAAAATGGGAAGGAACTTAAAGCGCTCGAATTGCCGGGACTTTGGAACGGTGCAATGAGCGATTGGAATACAATTTTTATCGAAGTTCCTATTGAAACTTTTAATCCGGTAAAAACAGTCAACGATTTGCTCAGACCCGAACACCAATAAAAATGAAAAAAGCCGATAATCAGATTGATTATCGGCTTTTTCGTGCGGCTGAAGGGACTCGAACCCCCACGCCTCTCGGCACCAGATCCTAAGTCTGGCGCGGCTACCAATTACGCCACAGCCGCAAATGTGAAACGTGATGCAAAGATATAATTTTTTTCAGAGATAACGCTCACTATAATT
>JAYFRI010000035.1:0-4341 GCA_034926015.1 Paludibacter sp.
CTGAATTTCTGATACGATTGTCCGGCGAGCAGATTAAACTTGTGAGCGTTGCTCAGTTTGAAATCGTATGTAAGGTAGTTTTCAATCATTGAGTTTCCAAGTTCAACATTATTTATTGTTGCAGTACCTTTATCGGTCATATATGATAGTTGAGCATCCTGAGTAACTTTACGGGTTGCTTTTGATTGATCTACCGACATGTTTACCTTGTAATTCAACCCCTTCATTATGTTTAAAGTGGCTGAAATATTACCTAATACACGGTCTGTTTGGGTATTGTCATTTGTCAGATTAATCATAGCAACCGGATTTCTAACCTGATCTGATACCTGATAGTAGGTTCCGTCGGCATTGTAAACCGGATAGGTTGGATTCAGTTTAAGAGCCGAAAGTAATAAGTCTCCTTCAACACCACCGCTTTCACCAAGCGGAGCACGTTGGTCGTTTGTGCGAGCAGCTGTTAAACCAACGTCAATCGTTAATCTGTCATTCAATGTTTTGGTAGACACATTTAAACGTCCGGAGTATTTTTTCATCCCGGTTTTCAAAATGATACCATCCTGATCCATATAGTTTAACGAAGCACGGTAGTTGGAATTATTATTTCCACCACTCAATGATAAACTGTGATTTTGAGAGTAGGCAGTACGAAAAATTTGGTCTTGCCAGTCGGTGTTTGAGCCAAGATCGGCTGCTGCCAGTCCAAGTGTAGTGCGGGCAGCATTGTACTCTCTAGCGTTTAAAACCGGATATTTAGACGGTAATTCAGAGATTCCTGCATAAGCAGAGTAAGAAACTTTTGTTTTTCCTTCTTTCCCTTTTTTAGTCGTAACAATAACTACTCCATTTGCACCTCTCGAACCATAAATAGCTGTTGCAGAAGCATCTTTCAATACATCTATAGACTCAATGTCATCAGGGTTAAGAAAGTTTAATGGGTTTTTGGTTGAACTGGAGCCTACGCCTGCGGTTGAAGCTCCTGCTGGTTGTACATCGGTAATATCTAATGGAATTCCATCAACAACGTACAACGGTTCCTGACCTGAACGGATAGAGTTGGCACCACGGATACGAACGGATACACCTGCACCCGGTTCACCACCGTTGGTAGTAATATTTACCCCCGGAATACGACCTTGTATCATGTCAGTTGGTGAGGTAACCACGCCCTTATTGAAGTCTTTTTCTTTCAATGAAGAAACGGCACCGGTTAAGTCACTTTTCTTTTGTACCCCATATCCGATAACTACCACCTCGTCCATTAATTTGGTATCGTCGGCAAGCACAATCTTTAAAGTTTCCTTGGTAGCTTTAATAGTTTGTGATTTGTAGCCGATGTATGAGAATGTCAATGCGGCATCCAATTGTGGAACTTTGAGTGAAAACTGACCGTTTATGTCTGAAACTGTACCTGTTCCGGTACCTTTTACAATTACTGTAACTCCGGCCAAGGGTTGATTCGCTTCGTCTGTTACAATTCCATTGACAGATGTCGGTGCCGGACTATCGACCCTGCCATTTTCCTTTTTTTCGCTTTTCGAATTGAATACGATGATTTGACGATCGCTGAACTTGTAGCTAATATCAGTTCCTTCCAATAATTTCTTCAGAATAGTGTCAACTGTTTCGTTTTTGACGCTGATACTAACTTTCTTTTTCGAGTCAATTATGTTGTCATTGAAAATAAAAATGAATTGGCTCTTTTTCTCTATTTCACGGAAAACATCTTTGATGTCTTTATTCTTAACTGTGAGAGAAATACGGGTTTGTTGGCTGTATGGAACAGCCGGTTTTGCGGAAACGACTCCGGCAAAAAGAAAAATGGAAATTAGAATACTAAAAATTCGTAATGAATGATAGATTCTTGCTGTATCCATGTGTGGAGAAGCATTATTTTTCATATTTTTACATCGATTTTGATAATAATATAAGATTACTTGTTTTAGACTTGTTTTTCAAAGTCACTACCGGGGAATAGTCTCAATATTTCCCGGTTTTTTTGTCGGTGTATTATTCTTTCATTTCTGCATATTTTTTATGGATTTAAGGTTTTACATCTATTTTTATCGATTTCTTCATGTGTTTATAGTCTATCGGGCTAATGGTGGCAATCACTTTTAAAGCATTATCCACATCGTTATTCAAATCCAGTTTTCCGGTTATGTGTATTTCATCCAGCACATTGGGCTTATATTCGAACTCAACGCCATAGTAATTGCTCAATTCGTTCAGCACATTGCCTAAATTTTCGCTATTGAACGATAGAATACCATCCTTCCAACTGATGTATGGGAACACGTTTACTTCGTTCACCGATTGCATCTGGCTTGTTTTATCAAATGAATAACGTTGATTTGGTACTATTTTCGTCTCGTCGCTCGACGCTGATCGCACTTTTACTGATCCGCTAACCAACACCACCGATTGTTCGTTTTCTCCCGGATAGGCCGAAACATCAAAACTGGTTCCCAGCACTTCAACATCCATCAATTCGGTTTTTACGATAAATGGACGTTTCTTATTTTTAGATACTTCCAAAAAAGCTTCGCCCTGAACATAAATTTCACGCTCATTTTGGGCAAACATGGTTGGGAAAATCACTTTGCTACCCGGACGAACTGTCACCCGTGATCCATCTGCAAAAATCATAGAAGCTCTTTTCCCTTTTGGTACTATCAATTGACCAAAATGTTTTTCGGAAAGCTTTGAGATATTCAACGATATGTGCTCACCTTTAGATGTTTTTAATGTCATTTCGCCCTCGTTGCTCAGCATCACTTCTGCTCTGTTCGATAGTGTTATTTGCGATTTGTCGGGCATTAGCAACTTTATTTCAGACACCGAATCAACCGAAACTTTAGCTACAATAGTCTTGTAATTTATATCATTATTCAACCCGAAGAAAAGATAAGAGCTAAACCCGATAACCAATAAAATACTGGCTGCTATCGACCCAATTTTTATCCATTCATTTATGCTGCGATGCCTTTTGCGTCGGTCAATGGTTTCCGACCTTACATTCTCCCACATTTGTTCAACGGATTTATCGCTCAAAGTGGGTTCATTGTTGGCGATTCCCTGTAAAATTTGCATTGCTGCCGCCATTCTTCGGGCTAATTGCACATCTTTAGCCATCAACGACGTGAAGAATGCTCCTGCATTGCCGGTTGGATTTTTTACCCAACCCACAAAGTCGGCATCTTCCAGCCACTGTTCAATTTCATATTCTTTATAAGTCTCTAAATTCTTCATCTTGTCTGGTTAAATTTCTTTGTTCTATTGTTTACTGAGGTAACGGGTCATTTGAAAATTGTGTACTCAAATTCAGATAGAAATCTATCTAAAAAAATACATTTTATTATTGGATTTGTTTGTTTTTTTGTGGTAAGTAGTTGGAATTAAATTGTTTATGTGTTTTGTTTTTTAGCTGGAAGCTAAATAAATAAAGAATGCCAGGTTTAATAAAACTTCTTTGCGGAGTTTTTCTACCGAGCGATGGATTAAATTTCGGGCCGATTGATAATTCATTTCTAGTAATGAACTAATTTCTTCCAGCGACATATCCATTGTGTATCTTAAATAAATAGCCTCACGTTGACGAGCAGTAAGAGCTTGTATGCCTTTCTTTAAACGTGATTTTTGAACAATTCTATCCCAGTCATCCTCTTGGTCTGGCTCCTCGGGATTAGCTATTTCGAATGTTAGAACTGCAGACGATAAGGAGACTGTATCTTTGCGAGAATAAAGTGCATCAATTAATTTATTCTTCAATGCACGAAAGAGATAGAGACGTATATTATCTGTTGCACTCAGATTTTGACGATTATGATAGAGTTTTATAAACAATTCCTGAATAGAATCCTTCACCATTTCCTCGTCGGCAATAAATTTAATTCCATATCTGAATAACATTTGAACGTGCGCATTAAAAATTTCGGAAAAAGCCTTCTCATTGCCATTTCTAAAACTCTCCCACAACTCATAATCCTCGCTAATACTATTTATTACTTTCCGTTCAGACATGCTACTGTTATTACCAAATCATCAAATGATCTTCTACTGACATATGTATTTTACATAAAAAACTTATTCTGAAATGCTTATCCGGCAGAGAATAGATTGTAAACAAACAATCGATTAACATACTTTTTATTTACAACGCCTAAAAGTTTATTTATGTACTCAAATTTATGAATAAATTAAACGGTGTGTGGTTAAAAGCACTGATATTTAAATTATAAATAGTCGAGCCTTAAAAAGCCCATTTTAGTATTATTTGATTGTTGATTTGGTAAAACATGGAGTTTATCAAGTCAACAATTTGTATTTTAAATACGAGCC
>JAYFRI010000202.1:0-3668 GCA_034926015.1 Paludibacter sp.
AATTGCTATTGAATTTTTAATTTCATCGGCGCTTCTATTGTTCGTAATGCCTCAGTTGATTTTTAGGAGGAACCGTATACTTTACACAAGGCTCAAAGCAGAACGGGAAGAAAACAATCAGGCACTGATACAAAGTTTCAGAGGCCGTATTGAGATTTCGAAATACAAACTGGAGCAAAAGGCCATTGGTCAGTACGAACAAAGAATGTTACTGATAGAGCGACTTGAAAGTAAACTGCAAATCAATTCATTTACATTGCAACTGATGGTCGGATTGGGTTTCAGCTTTATTGCCATATTTATACTTTGGAATACAACGAATTATAAATTCGATGCTTCGTTGGCCATTGGTGTTTTCTTTGGTATTATGGCACAGGCCGAATTGGCCGAAATGCTTTTCGCAGGTAAGTCGGAGAAAAGTTCGGTAGCACATCAGGTCAGTGATTTGGATGCCATAATTACACAGGGTGAGCATAAAGAGGAAGCGGTGCATGTAAATACGGCAATGGAAACCCTGACCTTGAAAAATGTAATTGCCCACATCCCCGACACAACTGTAACGACCGAAGCATTGACCCTTGAAATAAAGAAAGGCGACTGGATAGCCCTTTATGGCGAAACCGGCAAAGGGAAAACGACACTGCTGAACAGCCTTTTTTATCCTGAATACCTTCAGGGCGGCGTTTTGAACTGGAATGGTGATGCTGAAATATCACATTTGCCCGTTCCAGAATGTGTATATGTTACACAAAAGGCTTACCTGCTTACAGGAACATTGCGTGAAAACTTCGAAGGTTATCCCGACGATGAAATTGTGCATGCGTTGGAAACAGTTGATCTAACTTCATGGTACAGCAACCTGCCCAATGGTTTGGATACGTGGTTAGGCGAAAATGGCGAAACCCTGAGTGGCGGTCAACGTAAAAAGTTGTTGTTGGCACAGGCATTACTTAAAAGGCCACAACTATTAGTGGTGGACGAACCCACAGCAGGGATCAGTGCCGACAATGCCATTTCCATTTTCAGCAATATAAAACAACACAATCCCAATATCACGATTTTAATGGCCACACACTTGCTTGATTTTGAGTCGGTGGTGGATAAAGTGGTGAGAATATAAATGTTTTGCTGTTTGTTTGCTCTTTAATGATTTTAGTGAAGTGTTTCGGGGTAGAACGAGCTTTGTTTCTCCGGAGCTTTCTCTGAGAAGAAACGTTCAAAAGTCTTCGACGTTTTGAAGTTTTTAGTGTAAAACTTTTAGTCGTCGGGGAACGAGACACTAAAATGTTTCTTTGTTCGTTTCCCCTTTTCTGCCGGATGTCCTTTAAATGATTAAAGTTGGTTCCTGTCAGACCTCCGCAATGCATTGTTCATTGAATAAAGTATATCCGGTAGGACTGAGTTTGTTTCTCCGGAGCTTTATCTGAAAAGAAACGTTCAAAAGTCTTCGACGTTTTGAAGTTTTAGTGTAAAACTTTTAGTCGTCGGGGAACGAGACACTAAAATGTTTCTTCGTTTGTTTTTCCTTTCCTGCTGATTGTCCTTTAAATGATTAAAGTTGGTTCCTGTCAGACCTCCGCAAAGCTTTATGCATTGAATAAAGTGTATCGGGTAAGAAGAGCATTTAACATCAATTCAATCAACAGGATAAATCGGTCCTTTTGTTATTTTTTCTAACCCTAAACATCCCCTTCCCCCTTTTACCTGTCAAAGTTAATTAAAAGTGCTAAAATTGCAAATAAAAATAAAAAATATTGAATGTTTGGGCAAAAAAGGGAATAAAAGGAGTGGAACGGGCCGTTGATTATTGAAAAAAGGAGAGAGAAAGGGAGCTTTTGTTTAATTTCATATCAATGAAAATCAATTTCACAATAAGGAAATCAACGATCACAATCATTAAATAGAGCATAACAATCATGAAAGAAGGTTTTATGAAGATGAAAGCATGTATCACAACGATGAAATGGTCTTTCATAATGATTAAATGAAATATCATAATCATTAAGTTCAGTTTAATGATCGTGAAAGAGATTTTAATGATCATTAAATTGAAAATCAGTATAATTATTCGGGCTTAATTTATAAAAAACCGAAAATCACAACAATTAAAATCAATTTCGCAACAATCAAATTGAATATCATAACTATGAAAGACAAAATCACGATCGGTAAAGACTAAATCACAATCATTAAATTCATTTTATTTGTTGTTGTGCTTTCAATAACTTGCTTGTAAATGAGCAGTTTGAGAAATGAAGGAAAATAAAAAAGAATAAAAATACAAAAGGCAACCCTAAGTCCTCCTGATGGGAGAAAACAGGGAAGCCTTCGGTGTTGTTAGGGTTAGCGTCGGTTGTAAACCTGGTCGAAAGGCACCCTGAAACGGTCGCCCCAAATGCCTTTGTTGCCATTGCGAATGCCGCAGGGAACGATCATGTTTATTTCGGCGCCACGGGGTAACTGGAGTATTTTTTTCACCCTTCGGCTGTCGAAACCTTCGAGCGGGCAGGTGTCGTAACCTTCGTTTGCCATGGCTATCATAAAGGTTTGAGCCGCCAAACCGCAACTTTTGTGTACCACCACGCGTGCATCGCTTTCGGAAAGGCCTGTGAACATGGGGCGGAAGAGGCTTACGCTCACTCCAATGGCTTTGCGAAACAGTCCCAGCAGCCCTAAAAAGCGACTGTAGATAAAGGGCATGGCTTTGTTGTAGTACAATTCGCGACCTTTGATGCGATTTTCTTGTCGCTCGGCTGGACTGTTGCGTGCAATATTAGTTTTCTCAAAATCAATCACTTGTTTGGCACGTTGACGATGCAAATCCTGGCGCGTAACAAATACAACTATTTCTTTTGCCGTTGCCGCAGCACTTTGCGAAAGGCAAGCTTCTGTTATCTTGCTGAGCATTTCGGGTTCGGTAATGTGATAAAACTCCCAAAGCTGCATGTTCGAACTATTAGGGGCAAGGGTAGCCAGTTCAAGACAATGTTTTACTTTTTCGGTGTCGAGGGCTTTGTCCGGGGCAAAATTGCGCACCGAACGCCTGAAATTCAATACTTCTTCCAGATTCATGTAGTCGTTTTTTGTTGTTGTGTATAGTTGTTGTTAATAAACAAAGTTAGTGCATGATAGTTCGGAGGCAGTTTCGAGTTCTGAGTTCTGAGTTCTGAGTTTCGAGTTCCGAGTTCAGAAATGAGTTTGAAAATTTGAGAATTTGAGGAGTTGGTAAAGTTTCGAGTTCAGAAGACGATTCAATTAATCAATTATTCAATAATTCCACAGTTTTACGCTTTCACACGGTTATTTATTGCATTAAATTTCGCATACCGATGATCTCCCCTTTTTTAAGGGGAGTACCCGAAGGGGGAGGGGTTAATGTTCTGATTTTTAAATTTCGAGTTTCGGGTTCTGGAATGAGTTTGAGAATTTGTCCCGAAAGCTTTCGGGATTTAGAATTTAAGTTCTGAGTTTCGTGTTCTGAATAAATTGACACACGGCTACTTTCGACTTTTGACTTTTGACTTTCGACCGGGGACCGTAGACTTATTGGCACATTATCATATTGGCACATTGCCTCCGTCTTTGCCTCCGCTTTTTTAATCCCTGTAACCTGAATGTAACGTTAAATGTGGCTCAAATATGTTTTTAAGCATTATAATGCACTTTAT
>JAYFRI010000398.1:0-17419 GCA_034926015.1 Paludibacter sp.
ACTATCATTTCTGATTTGAAGCTCCTTCGCTCAGTTCATTCAATCTTTTTTGCACCGCTTCCATTTGCCATAATGGAGTTGAAGTGGCACCACAAATCCCTATCTTCTTTGTCAGATCAATGTTCAATGCGTCAATTTCACTTGCATCCGACACTAAATAAGAATTTGGATTGATTGATTTGGCATGCTCGAATAAAACTTTACCGTTCGAACTTTTCTTTCCGCTTACAAAAATAATAATATCGTTTTGTTGTGCAAAGTTAGTAATATTTGGAATTCTATTGGCAACCTGTCGGCAAATTGTGTCGGAATATTCGAAGTTTGTTTTGTCTTTAGTGATTTCTGAAACAGTATTCACCAAATTATTAAATCCATCAAGAGATTTGGTGGTTTGAGAAAAAAGTCTGATATTTTTCGAAAAGTCAACACGATTTAATTCACTTTCATCCTCTATCACAATGGCTTTTCCTTCGGTTTGACCTACAAGGCCGTTAATCTCGGCATGCCCGTGATGTCCGTAAATAACAATTTGGGTGTCATTGTCTATCGATGTGTCATAAGCCTTTTTTATGCGCGACTGAAGTTTTAACACTACAGGACACGAAGCATCAATCAATGTTAGGTTATTTTCTTTTGCAATCTGATAAGTGCTTGGTGGTTCGCCATGTGCTCGCAGAAGCACTTTAGCATTGTGTAGCTCGGCCAATTGTTTGTGGTCGATTGTAATCATACCCATTTTTGTGAGCCGTTCCACTTCTTGTCCGTTGTGTACTATGTCGCCAAGGCAATAAAGCGTTTCGTTTTTTGCAAGTTCCTCTTCGGCTTTCGAAATAGCTTTCACTACTCCGAAACAAAATCCCGATTTTTTATCTATTTCAATATTCAGCATATGTTGATTATTGTTGTTAATTATATTCAATGTTCGAAAATTCTTCTGTAGAATCAACAAACGAATAAAATAATAGTTTACAAATCAGACAATCAAAGAACATAAACATCAGGTATTCAATAACTTTTTTTCAAACAATTGTCGGAGAATTTCCTGTTGCTCATTTGGCTGAAGCGTAGTATTGTCAATTTCAATAGCATCAACGGCCTTTCGCAAAGGGCTTTCGTCTCTGTTCTGATCACGGAAATCGCGTTCGATAACATTGGCCAGCACTTCCTCGTAACTAACGTTTTCGCCTTTAGCCCTCATTTCGTCCCATCTACGCTGAGCACGAACTTCGGCAGAAGCAGTAAGGAAAATTTTAAGTTCGGCTTCGGGAAAAACAACTGTGCCAATGTCTCTCCCATCCATTACTATGCCTTTCTTTTCGCCCATTTTTTGTTGTTGCCGCACCAACTCACGGCGTACCGCACCGAGCGTACTCACCTTGCTTGCTCCATTGGCTACATCAAGGGTGCGTATTTCTTTTTCAATATTCTCACCGTTCATATACATTTCGGCCTTACCATTTTCATTGGTTCTGAATTCAAGTTGAATTTCAGCAATATGTTTTTCTATAGCAGCCGTATTCAATTCTGAGTCTGTCATCCAACCATTTCGTATGCAGAACAATGAAACGGCACGATACATGGCACCGGTATCCACATAGATGTATCCCGTTTCCCGAGCGAGTGTTTTTGCCATTGTGCTTTTTCCGCACGATGAAAACCCATCGATAGCAACAATAATTTTTTTCATTCTTAGTTTGTCTTGTTAATTTTAGCCTGTTGTGCTAAAGTCTGAATTCATTGAGCGAGGTACTGATAGAAAACTGGTAAGAGTAGTTCCCCACCTGGAACTGAGTCATTCCAAATCCCACCTGAAACTTATAAAGCTTAATGCCTCCCCCAAACGAAAATCCGGCCATACTTTTAAATCCATTCATCGAAAGCTCCTGGTGACGTCTGTGGTTATAAGCTGCAGCAAGATAAAAGTTCTTCCCGGGAACAAACTCTACACCAATAATTGAATGTCGGAAAGCCATATCCACTAAACTTATCGATCCTTTATCTTTTGTATCGTCAAATGCAGAAGTTGCCTGGTTGGTCGAAGCATAATTTAAGTTCCAATGCTGAAGGTTATGCAAAGTTAGCGAAAAACGAAGGGGAGCATGCGTTAATTTCTTTGTCACACCAAGTTCTATGTTCAAAGGAAGCGCCTCAAAATGCTGACCATCTTCATTTTCGTAGTAACCTTTTATTTGCGTCCCAAAATTACGTATTACCAATCCGGCCGAAAACAAAGAAACATCGTCATTGTAACTTAAACCAGCATCCAGAGCAACTCCATAGCTTGTATAAATCTCATAAATTGAAGCAATTGGCTTTAATGTTCCTCCCACTGTAATTCTGGAAGTCAGTGGACGTGCATATATAATGCTCAGTGACATATCTTTGGCCGTAAAAAAACCTATAGGTTCATTTAATTCGTCTCTGCCATCAAAGGTTCCGTAATCTACATATTGTACTCCGATGGCAATAAAATTTTCGTTACCAATCTTTTTTCCGTACATTGCCGAACCAAACCGAATATCGGCCAGATAATTTGCCATATTCAGTCCTAACGAATTATCAGTTTCATCGGTAAGCAAAGCCGGATTTCTGAATGCAAAATTCAGATCATTATCCCTGAGAGAGACATTTGAACCACCTAAAGCTGCCTGACGTGACGAAACCGGCAATTCGAGAAATGAGTATGTAGCCTTTCCGGCTTGCGAAAATGCAGAGCAGCTAATCAATGATAATATTAATAACAGATAGAGTTTTTTGTTCATCTAAAATGTCTGTATTGTGAAGTTGTAAATACTAAAAATGTACAACTTTTTGAAAAACGAAACCAAAGATACTGTATTTTTCATCATTCAAAAAATTGAAAACAGTGATTATTGCATTATCAAAAACGCAAGAAGTTCAAAAAATTATATTCTGAACCAAAAAAAAACAAAGAAATCAGCACTTTAAAGTAATTGTCAAATAAAAATGATTTTTTTTGCTCAAGACAAATAAACTTTGAAAAAATAATATTACATTTGCCCTTCAGAAAAATATAATAAAACAATCATAAATTATGGACGTAAAAAAATCACCTAAAGCAAGCCTGGAAGATAAAAAGATGCTATTTGTCATGATGGGACTTGTCATGGTTTTATCATTGCTTTACATCGGATTTGAGTGGACTGACAAGGAAATAACAGTCTATGCTGCAACTGATACAAGTTTACTTGCAGAAGAAGAAATTGAAGTGGTTCAAACTGCTCAGGAATTGCCACCACCGCCACCGCCTCCTGCTCCTGAGATTGTAGAAATTCTGAATGTTGTTGAAGACAACGTTGAAGTTGCGAGTGTAGAAATCAACACTGAAGACGACAAGAACAAAGTAGTTGCAATTAGCGCACCTGTAACAAGTTCTGCACCAATCGAAGAAGAAGAAGATCAGGTTATTTTCCAGGTAGTTGAGAAAATGCCTTCATTCCCCGGTGGAGATGCAGCACTGTTTAAATTTTTGAATGAAAATGTAAAATATCCGGTTATTGCACAAGAAAACGGTGTTCAGGGACGTGTTATTTGTCAATTCGTTGTGAATCGTGATGGTTCTATCGTTGATGTAGAGGTAGTACGTAGTGTAGATGCCAGCCTGGATAAAGAAGCTATTCGTGTTATCAAATCAATGCCAAAATGGAGTCCGGGACAACAACGTGGAAAACCGGTACGTGTTAAATACACATTACCTGTTAACTTCAAATTACAATAGTATTAAAAGTTTGATGTCGGTTGTACCAACGGTCAATCGGAATACACATTAAAATAAAAAACTTTAAAAACCGTTTGGTCAGTTCCAAACGGTTTTTTTAATAAAATTACATGCAGACAGAAATATATCAGGAGAGAGCTGTTCTAGTTGGACTTATTACACAGCAACAAAAAGAAGACAGATCGAAAGAATACCTCGAAGAATTGGCTTTTTTGGCGGATACTGCCGGTGCAAAACCTGAAAAAATGTTTTTTCAGCGGATCGACTACCCCAACCCAAAAACTTTTGTTGGGCCAGGTAAGTTACAGGAAATAAAACAGTATGTCGACGAGAATGAGATCGGCCTTGTGATTTTCGACGATGAACTAAGTCCAAAGCAATTGCGAAACATTGAAGCGGAACTAAAGGTGCTGATTCTCGATCGGACTAACCTGATTCTCGATATTTTTGCCAAACGAGCCCAGACAGCCAATGCTAAAACACAAGTTGAACTAGCTCAGTTGCAGTACATGCTCCCCCGCCTTACGCGTTTGTGGACTCACCTTGAGCGCCAACAGGGTGGTATCGGTATGCGTGGACCGGGCGAAACGCAGATAGAAACCGACCGAAGAATTATTCTTACCAAAATAGCATTGCTCAAACAAAACCTGAAAGATATCGACAAACAAATGTCGACACAACGAAAAAACCGCGGAAAAATGGTTCGGGTTGCGCTGGTTGGTTATACAAACGTTGGTAAATCAACACTGATGAATCTGTTAAGCAAATCGGAAATCTTTGCTGAAAACAAACTTTTTGCTACGCTCGACACTACCGTTCGGAAAGTAATTATTGATAACCTTCCGTTTTTATTGTCGGACACTGTTGGTTTTATTCGTAAACTACCTCATCATTTTGTTCAGTCGTTCAAATCTACCCTCGATGAAGTGCGTGAAGCTGATTTACTGATTCATGTTGTCGATATTTCGCACCCTAACTTTGAAGAACAACTCGAAGTTGTACAGCAAACGCTGAAAGAAATCGACACCATTGAAAAACCAACAATACTTGTTTTCAATAAAATTGATGCATTTAGCTATATCCCTAAAGATGAAGATGATTTATCGCCCGTAAAACGAGAGAACATAAGTCTTGAGGAACTGGAAAAGACTTGGATGTCGAAACTGAACGATAATTGTATATTTATTTCAGCACGCAACAAAATGAATGTAGATCAGCTAAAGTCAATCATGTACGAAAAAATTAAAGCAATTCATGTAGAAAGATACCCTTATAACGATTTTTTGTTTCAAAAATACGAAGAATAAGTGGCTATACATCAATCAAACACATTCAGACCGATATGCATTTTCAATTTTATATACGCACAGGCAAATTACATAAAATTTTAAAAATCAAAAACTAATTATGTCAGCTTATCGTCAACTTACAGAAAAAGAAATTGCCACACTAGTTGTTTATGGTTGCACAGCCGAATCATGGCAAAACGTGAAGGTAGCCGAAGAGTTTTCGCCGGCATTCGTAACCAATGTTCATTTTTCGGGCGAAATTGAATTAGGGACTTTCAATAAGGTATTTGAACTTGCAGGAGGATTGAAAAAGCATTCTGGGCTCAACAACTGCTGCCTCCACAATTGTACAGTGGGTAATGATGTGTTTATTGACAAAATCGACAATTACATTACTAATTATAAAATTGACGATAATTCATACATCGAAAATGTGAACCTAATCATGGTTGATGGAGTAACGGCTTTCGGCAATGGAGTAAAAGTACCGGTTATGAACGAAGGAGGAGGACGCGAAATTCCAATTTTCGATTGGCTCTCGGCTCCATTGGCCTACATACTTACACTTTATCGCCACCGCCCTAAACTAATTCAAAACCTTCAGCAATTGATTGATGAATATGCAAATTCGCAAAAATCGAACAAAGGCTACATTGCAAAGAACGTTCGGATTGTGAACTGTGGCACAATTAAAAATGTAAAAATTGGTGATTATGCAGCTATCGAAGGAGCTTCGCTACTCGAAAATGGTACCGTGAACAGCAACCAAAGTGCTCCTGTCGTTATTGGCTCAGGCGTTAAGTGTAATGACTTTATCTTAAGTTCTGGAGTATCGGTTACCGATTCCACCTTGATTTCTCGCTGCTTTATTGGTCAGGGTTGCATTATGGGAAAACACTACTCAGCGCTGGATTCTCTGTTTTTCTCTAACTGCCAGGGTATGCATGGCGAGGCAACAGCTATTTTCGCAGGACCTTACACTGTGTCTCACCATAAATCGACCCTGCTCATAGCAGGTATGTTTTCGTTTCTCAATGCAGGTAGCGGCTCCAACCAAAGCAACCACATGTACAAGTTAGGCCCTATACATCAGGGCATTTGTGAACGCGGATCGAAAACAACGAGCGATTCGTATTTGTTATGGCCAGCCAAAATCGGAGCATTTACACTGGTTATGGGACGACATTACAAGCATTCCGACACTTCGGATTTACCATTCTCCTACCTCATCGAAAATGCTACTGACAGTTACCTTGTTCCGGGCGTTAACCTACGGAGCGTTGGAACCATTCGCGATGCTCAAAAATGGCCCAAACGCGACAACAGAAAAGATAGCCGAAAACTAGATCCTATCAACTTCAATTTACTGAGTCCGTACACAATTCAGAAAATGATAAAAGGGACTGAAATACTCAGAAACATACAGCAAACATCTGGCGAAACAACCGGTATTTATACATATCAAAATTGTAATATTAAAAATTCGTCCTTAAAGAAAGGAATAGAATTTTACAATATTGCTATCAATAAATTTCTTGGCAACTCACTTATAAGCAGGCTCAAAGACAATAGCTATTCAAACATAGAGGAAGTAATAGCCAAACTTCAGCCCGATACAGAAAAAGGCTCCGGCGAGTGGATAGACCTATCGGGTTTAATTGCTCCGAAAAATGTAATTGACACTTTGCTTTGCGAAATTGAAGATAATAAGCATAACCTTGATCAGATTCAACATGAATTTGAGGATATGCATAAAAATTATTATCAATACGAATGGACCTGGGCATTGAGTAAACTACTGAACCGCTGGAATAAAAAACTCACAGAAGTTAGCTATGACGATATTTTTTCGATGATTGAGTTATGGAAAGAATCCGTCGTAAAACTCGACAAATTAATTTACAGCGATGCAAAAAAAGAATTTGATTTGAACTCTAAAACCGGTTTCGGTGTTGATGGAAATGAAGAACAGAAACATCAGGATTTTGAATCAGTACGTGGTAATTTCGAAAGCAATCCGTTTGTACTGGAAGTTCTGAATCACATTAAAATAAAAACAAATCTGGGCGACGATTTGATTGAAAAACTGAAACTTCAATAAAATATTTTCGTCACGAACCTATGTTGAATTATAGGTGTTGCCAGCAAAAAATAAATTGATAACGTAATCAGAGCATAATTCATCAAATAAAACAAAATAAAGTTATGAATAATTTTAATTTTTATAGTCCCACTTTTTTTGTATTTGGGAAAGAAAGAGAAAACGAAGCAGGTAAATATGTAAAACGTTTTGGAGGTACAAATGTATTGATTCATTACGGCAGTGGATCAGTGCTGAAAAGCGGTTTACTGGACAGAGTTAAGAAATCGCTCGAGGCCTCAGCAATAAAATTTACCGAACTGGGAGGCGTAGTTCCAAATCCTCGCAGCGGCCTCGTTTACAAAGGTATCGACATTTGCAAAAAAGAAAAAATAGATTTCATTTTGGCTGTTGGTGGTGGAAGTGTTATCGACTCAGCCAAAGCCATTGCATTGGGAGCTGTTTCAGATGGTGATTTCTGGGAGTTTTATCTTGGAAAAAAAGTAGAAAAAGCATTGCCGGTTGCCACTATACTTACGCTTACCGCCGCCGGAAGTGAGGGCTCTACAGGATCAGTAATTACACACGAAAACGGAATGCTGAAACGTGCTGCTAACAGTGATTTGCTGCGACCGGTTTTCTCCATTCTGAATCCCGAATTAACATGTTCCTTGCCGGCATATCAAACCGCCTGCGGTGCTACTGATATGATGGCACACGTGATGGAACGATATTTTACAAACACTAAAAATGTAGAAATCACTGATCGTTTGTGCGAAGCCGTTTTGCTGACTGTAATAAACGAAACTCCAAAAGCACTCTCAAATCCGAATGATTACGAAGCCCGTGCCAATCTAATGTGGGCTGGCATGGTTGCTCACAACGATATTTGTGGCGTAGGGCGCGAACAGGACTGGTCGTCGCATGGCATGGAACACGAATTATCCGGGCTGTATGATGTTGCCCATGGTGCCGGCCTCGCTGTTATGTTTCCTGCATGGATGAAGTATGTAATGAAAAATGACATTATGCGCTTTGCTCAATTTGCCGTACGTGTTTGGGGCTGCGAAATGGACTTCAGCAATCCTGAGAATACTGCACGAAAAGGAATTGAAAAATACGAACAGTTTATGACCTCAATAGGAATGCCTGTTCGTTTTTCTCAACTCGGAGCTAAGGCTGAAGATATCCCAACTTTAGTTAGCTCGATTGGATTAGGCGAACATACAATGGGAAGTTTTGTGAAATTAAAACAGGAAGATATAAAGAAAATATACGAGCTTGCCGTATAAAAACCTTCTCTGATAAATTCTAAAACGTGCTCTGAAAGGTATAACTTACTTTTCGGAGTGCGTTTTTTTATTTATAGAACCCGCCACTGCATTTGCAACCGATGCCCTGAGTTTGGCAACATTTCCCTTGTCGATTGGGTGTACACGGTTAGTGAGTAAAATAACGGCTACATCATTCTCCGGATCAATCACAATCGATGTTCCGGTGTAGCCGGTATGACAATAAGTGCTTGAGCTGAACAAATCGCCTTTACAACCAGAATAGGCCGACGACATATCCCAACCCGGCGTACGGCCAAACTTCTTCAATGACTCCGGCAAAGTAGTCATAAGCTCCACAGTCAAAGGACTCAGAATTCTTTTGCCGTTAATTTCTCCTCCATTCATCAATGCAGCCACCAATATACCAAGATCATTTGCATTCGAAAACAATCCCGCATTACCCGATATTCCTCCATTCATAACACGAGCCAATGGATCATGCACAACTCCTTTTAAAACAAGTCCATTTTTCTGCTTCTCGGTTGGGGCGCAATCTAATTTCATCTCCTCTCCTGGATTGAAGTCTGTATGTGTCATATTCAACACATCAAATATATTTTCTTTACAAAAATCACGCAGGCTCTTTCCACTAACAACTTCAACAACATGTTGTAAGGTAATGTAATTCAAACAACTGTACTTCATATTACTTCCCGGTTCAAATTCCCGTCTGCATGAATCAATATACAGCGTCAACACCTGCGGAAGTGGTAACCCATTGCGCTTTTCTAAAGCCGACACTGGTGCATAAGCGGGCAAACCTGATGTATGCGTCAGTAAATGAATAATTTTTATTTGTTTTTCATCTTTTCCTACCCCAAAATTTGAAAAACCTGGCAGGTATGATGCTACAATGTCATTCAACCCAATCAGACCTTTTTCAATCAGGATCATAACAGAAGTGGCAGTCGCTAAAGGCTTTGTACACGATGCAAGGTCAAAAACAGTATTAACACTCATTGGTTGTATTTCAGGATAAGTCTGTTTATTCCCATAGGCTTTCAAATAAACCATTTTCCCCATACTTACTACTCCAAGTACAGCCCCTGGTATTTCATTTTTATTGATGGATTGCTGGATTACAATGTCGGCATTTTCAAGTTTTTTTTCGTTTAAACCCGTAGCAAATGGTGTTAGTCGCTCTGAATGCTGTGCTTGCGTGTACTGAAGCAATGAGAACAACGAGATGAATAAAAGAATTTTTGTTTTCATGATTTCAAATTCGAATATCCGACAAAGATATGGTTTTTATGGTTTGATATTTATTGTTATTGGTTTTTTGTTGTAATTAACTGTAAAAAATATGTATTTTTGCACATGTTTATTCCGTAAAGTATTTTTTGTTGCTACATATTTGTAAATTTATAATTGTCAGCTTGTAGTTTTCCTGAACAAGAAAAATGTTACACTGCTAATATTTATAAAGTTGCACTCCAAACAACCAAATTCACAATTAAAAGCTCTACGAACGATTAAACAAAGTAATATGCATTCAATTTTCACCTACTTCGTTGAAACATGACAGTAAAACATTTGGAGTTTCTCACACTACCCGATGAGATAAACATCAAACTACCAGCATCAAAGAGTATTAGTAACAGAGTATTAATTTTGAATGCTTTGGCATACAGTCCATACGATGTTCAAAATCTTGCAAATTGTGACGATACCAATGTGCTGGTAAAAGTGCTGAACTCCAATGATCGCATTTTTGACATTGGGGCCGCAGGTACTTCCATGCGGTTTCTGACAGCCTTCCTTTCAAAAACAATGGGCGAATGGACCATAACAGGTAGCGAACGCATGAAGAATCGACCAATTGCTTTACTTGTTGATGCCCTGAACAGCTTAGGCGCTCGCATTGAATACATTGAAAAAGAAGGATATCCTCCCCTGAGAATCTTCGGCAGCGCCTTACTCGGCGGCGAAATCAGCATGAACGGAGGAGTGAGCAGCCAGTACATATCGGCATTAATGATGATCGCTCCATATATGCAAAAAGGCTTAAGAATAAAACTGACAGGAAACATCGTTTCAACGCCATACATTCATATGACGATGAGCTTAATGAAGGACTATGGTGTTCACGTTAATTTCGAAGACAATGTAATCGAAATAGCCCCTCAAACTTATACGCCTATACAGTTCAGGGTCGAATCCGATTGGTCGGCTGCTTCTTACTGGTACGAAATGGTATCGGTATCCGGTAAATCTAAAGTGTATTTAGAGGGATTGAAAAACAACAGCTCGCAGGGCGACAGTAAAGTGGCAGAACTCTTCGAGCAATTGGGAGTGAACACTCAATATAAACCGGAAGGAGTTGTACTGACACCGAACAATAATAATGTTGATAAATTTGACTTTGATTTTGTAGATCAACCCGATTTGGCACAAACATTTGCTGTTACATGCTGCCTGAAAAATGTACAATTTCATTTCAAAGGAGTACAAAGCCTGAAAATCAAGGAAACTGACAGGGTTGCTGCTTTAATTCATGAATTAGCAAAAGCAGGCTATATCTTACACGAACCCGCCGAAGGTGAACTGGCCTGGAAGGGGCAAAGATGTGACATTACCGCACCAATCAGTATTGCAACCTACGAAGACCATAGCATGGCTATGGCCTTTGCTCCTATAGCATTGCTCCAACCAATAAACATTGAAAATCCACAAGTAGTAAGTAAATCCTACCCCGGATTTTGGAATGATATTGACTCAATTTCTAAAAAAACAGGAAGTCTCTGAATTAACCGAAAAATAAAATCATTATGAGCGACGAACAAAAAAAAGATTGTAGTAAAAAAAATTACAATCATAAGGCATCAGCTTCTTCAGGTGCAGTTTATGGACTTGGGATGATAGGTGCAGCCATTTATTTCATCTCGCAAGCAACATCATTCTGGCTTGGAGTACTTGGCTTCTTAAAGGCATTGGTATGGCCTGCTATTCTTGTTTTTGAAGCATTGAGAGCACTTGGTGCATAACACAAAAAAACGCTGTTACTTTTTGCAACAGCGCTTTTTTTGTAAATCATTAATTATTTAGAATTTAAAGCGGGCAGCTAAACAAATTCCATCGAATGATGAATTAAATCCGTTGCCAACAAAAACTCCGGGACGATAATCCAGCGAGAGTTGCAATGGGATATTGAAATTATATTCAATCCCAACCTGACCAAGAACGCCAAAATTGAAGGCTTTACTTGTGTTACCATAGTCATAAGCACCCAGGCCTAGGCCTGCTCCTGCATACCAGTTAAATCCATCAGCAAGTGCTGACAAATCCCAAACCCACTGATAAATACCATTCAAACCAAATCCGTAGCTGTTAAGACCAAGGTCTAACTCAACCCGATTTGCATTTCCCATTGGATGTTGATACGAAATTTCACCACCAAGTCCAAAGCGAATACCTATCGCCTTTCCATCTACCTGTGCACTAAGTGCCGAAAAAAAACTTAGCACAAGCGCTAAAGTTAAAATAATTTTCTTCATAAATAAAAAATTAATTAAGTACAATTATTCTTAAACGTACGAATTCTATTTTTCGCACTTTACAAATATAATATTTTTTAGATAAAAACAAAAAAATATTTAGTTAAATACATTTAAGTAGTGTGATAATCATACGAACACATACCGAAGCAGCTATAGTTACAACAACAAATTCATAACCTGCTAAAGAACAAACCAACAGAAACATCTCCATATATAGAAATTAATTTGTACTTTTGCAGCCAAATTCATCTTTAATAACCCAACTAAACAACTCAAATCATAAGAATTTATTCAATCTAAACAATTTAGTTATTAAAAACAGCTTCAACTTAATTACTTCATATGAAAAACAAGTACAAAGACCTTATTGAACAGACATTTGAATTTCCAAACGAAGAGTTCAGCGTAGTTGAAAATGATTTAGAATGGTGTGGTGTTCCGTTGATGGACATCATTAAGCAATACGGAACTCCTCTTCGTATAGCTTATCTGCCTAAGATTGCCCAAAATATTCAAAAAGCAAGAAGAATGTTCAATGTGGCTATGGCAAAAGTAGATTATAACGCCGACTACAATTATTGCTATTGCACAAAAAGTTCTCACTTTTCATTTGTAATGGAAGAAGTTCTCAAACAAGGTGTTAATTTAGAAACATCATCGGCATTTGATATCAACATCATGGAATCGTTGCACGAACAGGGATTACTTAAACCTGACACTTACGTCATCTGCAATGGATTTAAACGACCTCAATATGTTGAGAACATACAAAATTTAATGCGGACAGGATTTACAAACGTTATCCCTATTCTCGACAATAAGTTTGAATTGGATCTACTTCTTAAGGATTTCGATCTAAAGTTTAAAGTAGGAATAAGAATTGCTGCCGAAGAAGAACCAAAGTTCGATTTTTACACATCAAGATTAGGCATTCGTTACAATGACATTATTCCTTATTACACTAAGAATATCGCACAAAACACCCAGGTAGAACTGAAAATGCTTCATTTCTTCATCAATACAGGAGTTAAAGACACTGCTTATTACTGGAATGAGTTGAACAAAGCAGTCAACTTGTATTGTGAGCTTAAAAAGAAATGCCCTGAACTTGACAGTTTAAACATTGGCGGAGGATTCCCCATCCAGACACATTTAGACATGAGCTACGACTACGAGTACATTGCCGAAGAGATTGTTGCTCAAATAAAAACCATTTGTGGTCAGCATGGAGTACCCGAACCACACATATTCACCGAATTTGGCTCGTACACAGTGGGCGAAAGTGGTGCTATGCTATATTCTATAGTGAATCAGAAGAAACAAAATGATCGCGAGTTGTGGAACATGATAGACAGTTCGTTTATGACTACATTACCCGACACTTGGGCAATTAATCAACGTTATGTGTTTTTAGCCATTAATAATTGGGACTCCGAATACGAGCGCGTCAATTTAGGAGGCCTTACCTGCGACAGCGAAGACTTTTACAATGCCGAAGTACATTCAAATGCCATATTCCTTCCTAAAATGCAGGAAGACCGTGAGCAGTACATAGGCTTCTTCCACACCGGAGCGTATCAGGAATCATTAAGTGGATTCGGCGGCATTCAGCACTGTCTGATACCAGCCCCTAAGCTCGTAATCATTGACAAGGACGAAGATGGTGAGTACTTCACAAAGCTGTTTGCAAAAGAACAAAGCTACAAGTCAATGCTCAAAATACTTGGTTATTAAGAAAACAACAAAAAACGCCTCTTTATCAAAATAAAGAGGCGTTTTTTGTTTGTTTTCACAGAACAAAGAAACTGAAATTTACATTCCCATAACTTCGATGAGATTCAAAATTTGGGTGTGTACTGAAGTCATCTTTTGCCGAATGCTCAAGCACAAGCAAACCTTCAGGCCGCAAAAGCCCCTTATTGAATATTAAGTCGGGTATTTCAGCCAATTGCTTCAGTTCATAGGGAGGATCAGCAAACACAAGATCAAACTTTATGTTACATGAATTGATAAACCGAAAAACATCCGTCTTAACAAGCGACAAATTACTTATATTTAACTCGCCACACACTTTACGAATAAAAGAGCAATGTCTATCGCTCTGCTCCACGCTTATAACGCTGCTACAACCACGAGAAACAAACTCTATGCTTATACCACCAGTACCTGAGAACAAGTCCAGAACTTCGATACCTTCAAAATCGACCCTATTGTTCAGCAAATTAAATAAACCTTCTTTTGCAAAATCGGTGGTTGGTCGGGCAGTTATATTGGATGGGGCACTAATTCTTCTCCCCTTAAATGTTCCGCTTATAATTCTCATGTTTCTCTAATCAATACATTTACAATGCGAGATATATTTCGATACTAATTCGATTAGATCATTCCTCTTCTTAGCATTGTGAATAGATAATTTACAATGCTCGCGATCCAAGAACAGCTTATCGTATATATTTAACACGAAATAAATAAAATCTTCGTTTGTTTTATACTTAAAACTATTGATTAACTGCAGATTCCCATTTTTAATCACAACGACATCCAAAAAGTTCGGTCTCAACCAAATGTGCATATTACTGTCGTTTTCAAGAGCAACAAAATCGCTTATAAACGTGTAAATATGGTGCTCAATCTTCACTTCAGGCAATACATCCGAAAAGACACTTTGAATAACAGCAGGAACACTAAAAAGCAATACAGCATCCCAAGCCAGCAGTTCATTTTTCAAAATACATTCCAAAGACTTAACCCCATTATGGTGGAGGTTGAAAAGTGCAAGTTCATCCTGCTCACTATATACAGCCAAAGGAATTACCGAATACAGTTCTGATTCAAAAATCAGACGGACAGAGCTAAAGTTCAAAGTCAACTCGTCAACTCCCGAAAGGACATCAATAAGTCCATCCTTTGTTTCAGGAATCGTTTCCAAAACCACATTCCTTTCCGAAAGCTGAACCTTATTTTCGTCAAACACATATAAAGAAAATCCATCCGATGAAAATCGGATGGATAAACTATATGGGTTTTTATTGGAATCTCTAACGATTGAAGTCATATATACAGGCAAACGAAAAAATAAAGAAAAGTGCTAAAAATTGTCGATTGCCAAAGAAAAATTAAGAAATAAATTATTCCCAGTTTCCTGCGTTGTTATTTGGTTCAAGGACAGAACCTACCTGCAAACCAGGGAATTTTTCAAGCTTTTTCTGAAGATCTATAGCGTTCAACATTTCCTGACGATTCAAATCATACAAGTAAGTTGTATAGGCAGCCGATGCTTCGAACAAAGGAATTTTAATGTTGGTTGCATTATAATACTCATTTTTTACCTTCAAAGTGAACTTTTCATTGTTCGAGAAAGGTATTTCAGCTAATTGTTCAATTGTTTCAATTGTATATTTTTCAGGGAAGATCGATTCAATCATGTTCAGATAAGCAGTATCACGACGGAAATTTTCAAGTCCGTTAGCAATAATTTCCGCTTTATTACCTTTGCGAACAATTCTCGCAGCTGCAGCCTCTGTAAGCCCTGCTTCTAGCTGTTTATCCGACAACGAACCTTCTTTCAACACTGTTTTTTTCTTTGCAGTTTTCAGAAAGTTGAACAATTCAGGGAAACTGTCAGTATATACACCTTTTTGGTTTTTATATTCCACTTCAGCGGTACGAATGTCGATTAATCTTTGAATAATTACTTTTTCCCTTGCAGTTTTTGTTTCATCAAACTTAATGGGCGTCACAATACTCATAACACACATATACGAAAGTAAACCAATTGAAGCTACAAGTAAAATTTTGATTATTGTTTTCATGCTAAAATTATTGTTTTTTTATTTAACTGCTGTTTTTGTTTTCGACTAAGTATTTATTGAAGGCAATGTCCTGTGCTTTTTCAGACTGCAAATTTAGAAAAGAAAATCCAATTCACCATATTAAAAGTCCTTTTTTTTTCATTGTTTTTTTCTCTTTCTTATTAATTTATGCGTTTTTTGTGTTTTTTTCATTTACAATTCATCTTCTTGATTTTTGTGTCGTATATTTGCATTATTAATTTCTCCGGTTTTAATTCTATCTGTAATTTATGACAAAAGCAAATTCTATAGTTAATGTCAGTGCATATTACCGAAAGTTATTGCATACTCACACTCAACTTTTGACATATGAAGAAAGAAAAGAGCTTCGTCTGCTTCTCGCAAAGTTCTATAGTGCCAACACTGAAACAAGCCTTCAGTTTGGTCACACTTTGTACGATAAATTGTGCATTGCCGATACGCTGCTTAACGAAATAGGCCTTGGAAAAGCAGCAGTATTAAGTGTTCTTCTACAGGATGTTGTTGAAAGCAAAGCGATAGAAACTGAAAGAATTGAAGCATTATTTCAAACCAACGTAAGTGGAATAATTCTTGGTTTGACACGTGTAAGGGAGTTATACGAGAAAAACACATCCATTGAAACCGAAAATTTCAGAAAGCTCTTTCTCACCTTCGCCGAAGACATTAGGGTGATCTTGATAATCATTGCCGAACATTTGCAAATAATGCGAACGCTGGACAACTACGATTCGGAAAACAGGGTGAATGTAGCTCGCGAAAGTTCGTTCCTTTATGCGCCTTTGGCTCATAGAATGGGGTTATATGCCATCAAAACAGAGTTGGAATATTTATACTTAAAACACACCAACCGTTAGATATTTAAAGAAATTGCACATAAACTGAATGAAACAAAACGGTCGCGCGACAAGTACATCCACGAATTTATTACTCCCCTCAAAGAAAAACTGGACGAACTTGGTTACCTTTTCGACATCAAAGGGCGCACAAAATCAATACATTCGATCTATAACAAAATAAAGAAGCAAAATACGCCATTCGAAAATATTTACGATCTTTTTGCAATTCGAATTATATTTGATGTTCCTTACGAAAAAGAAAAAGCTGCTTGTTGGCAAGCTTACTCTATTGTTGCTGACATGTACCAACCTAATCCAAAACGCTTGCGCGACTGGCTTTCGATACCAAAATCAAATGGTTATGAAAGTTTACACACTACGGTTTTAGGACCAGAGGGCAAGTGGGTCGAGGTGCAGATTCGAACTGTAAGAATGGATGAGGTCGCCGAAAAAGGTCTGGCCGCTCATTGGAAATACAAAGGGATTAAAAGTGAGTCGGGTATGGATGAATGGCTCAAAAACATCCGCGAAATTCTCGAAAATCCTGAATTGAACGCTGTCGACTTTATGGATGAATTCAAACTGAATTTGTACGATAAAGAAGTGTTTGTTTTTACCCCGAATGGTGATTTGCACAAGCTACCCAAAGGTGCTACTGCACTCGATTTTGCATTTTCAATTCACTCGGGTCTAGGCTCAAAGTGTGTTGGTGCCAAAGTGAATGGCAAAAACATGACTATTAAATATGTGCTAAACAATGGCGACCAGGTGGAAGTTCTCACTTCGCCAACACAAAAGCCAAATATATCGT
>JAYFRI010000340.1:0-5776 GCA_034926015.1 Paludibacter sp.
GTCCATGGTTTATTGCCGCCAAGCGGGTAAACATCTCCCGTTTGATTCACTGTCTCGATCTGAATGCTAACCACTCCGGCTGTATTGAGCAAGGTGTTGTAAGCGGCCTGTGTAAGAGGTAAATGGTACAATGGCATTTCTGGATTGAATCCTAATGACTTAATTCCTTCGGCATATTGTAAATTGTCGATCAGCACTCTGTCTTCCATGCTGATTTCAAGTTTATCCAACGTGCTGATGATTGAAGTTCCATCTGTCTGAACAAAATAATTGAACTGTACTCCGGGAATTTCCTCTTGTTTTTCACCGTTGATAATCATCTGATTGTTTTTAATCTCAATCCAGTCACCCGAAATGCCGACACAACGTTTTACATAGTTTTCGCGGCGATCCACAGGGCGATAAATGATGTCGCCATATTCCTGTGTCTTCGAACGTACAATTTTTCGCCCAACGGCTAAACATTCTTCGTAAGTTGGGTTGGCCTCCGGATTCTTAACTTTAATAGAAGAAAGCCCTTCATAATAGCAGCTTGTGTAATAATCAGGATTTTCTTTTTTCACAGCTACTGTGTCGCCTGTAGGGAAATTGAACACAACAATATCATTTCGGTCGATCGTGTCAAAACCTTTCAGTCGTTTGTATTCCCACTGGGGTGTTTGGATAAACGATTTTGTATTGGTCACCGGAAAAGTGTGCTGTACCAATGGAAACGAAAGCGGAGTGTTTGGTATGCGTGGTCCGTAACTGGCTTTGCTGACAAACAGAAAATCGCCTACTAGCAATGACTTTTCGAGCGACGACGAAGGTATCTGATAATTCTGGAATAAGAATGTGTTAATGAAGTAGACAGCTACCAAAGCAAAAACTATGGCATCGACCCAGCCCATTACGGCTACAAATGATTTATTCTTCGATTTTTTCCACCATGTCCAGGGAATGTATTTGGTGATGAATGAGTCAATAATGACAGGCAGCAAAAGTAACCACCAGAAATTGCCTACCCACGCCACAAAAAGAATGTAAATAAGACTCCATGCGCTGGCTTTGATCCATTGTTTCAGCGGTCGACGAAATCGTGAACCTGTTTGTTCGGTGCTCATATTGAATATTTTATTAGATGTTGTTTGAGTTTGAAACTAATAAATTGTTTGTTTTTGAATAAAATAGCTATGACAGCTAAATTATATATTAAAATTTCAACAAATCCTCCATTCCCAGAAAACCTTTTTTGCACGCAGTAAACTCGGCAGCCAATACTGCTCCCAATGCCAGACTTTCACGGTTTTTAAGTTCGTGAGTGATTTCGATAAAATCTACTTCCGATTCGTAACGTATGGTGTGAATGCCTGGAACCTGACCCTCGCGGATGGCTTTGATAGCAATGTCGGTCGATTCTTTTTCAGTGTCGAGGGTCCAATTGCTTTTTCTGTCGATATTTGAAATGATACCTTCTGCAAGAGTTATGGCTGTACCACTGGGCGCATCAAGTTTTTGTGTGTGATGCACTTCGGTCATTTCCACGTTATACACAGGAAAATCGTTCATTATTTTAGCAAGATACTTATTTACAGCTGCAAAAATGTTTACCCCTAAGCTGTAGTTCGAAGCCCAAAAAAGCGTATATCCATTTTCGGCCACTTCCTTTTTTACTTCTGGCAAATGTTCGCTCCAACCGGTAGTGCCCGAAACTATGGGAACGCCTGCTGCAAAAGTCTTGCGGATATTCGACAAAGCTACCTGAGGAGCTGTAAATTCTATGGCTACATCGGCGCTTTTGAAGGCTGCCGACTCGAAGTCTGCTGTATTTTCAATGTCAATCACCGACACAATTTCGTGTCCTCTTTCCCGGGCAATGCGTTCAATCGTTTTGCCCATTTTTCCGTATCCTATTAATGCTATTTTCATAATTACCAGTTGCTATCTTATTATTTGCTATTTACCACATTAATACTGACCTGTTCCGAGAAGGACAAGCGTACAGGCTTCTTCTGCCTCAATGCCGTTTTCTTTCAGCAGGCTTTCGAATTCTGCATTCTCTGTTCCCGGATTAAAGACCACACGCTTAGGTTTGAGCGAAATAATGTAGTCGTAATATTCCGGCTGACGCTGTGGGCCAACATAAAGTGTTACAGTGTCGAGTGCTTCGTATCTTTTCTTTTCAGTATCAATTGTTTTGCCAAAAATTACATCAGGGCGTAAACCCAGCAATTCAATTTCGTGACCGTGAGCCAGCAGACGTTCAGCGGCTTTGTAAGCGTAGCGCTCAGGATTATTGCTCGCGCCTATAATCAAAGTTTTTTTCATAAATAAAAAATTATTTTTTAGTGAAATAACATCTTACGAAAGTGTTTTTAGCAGCCTCCGAAAAAGTCGAAACATTCATAAATCTCTTCCTTCGAAGCGGTCTGGTTGATATGTATTTCTCCGAGATCCGATAAAAGAGTGAAATTTATTTCGTTCGAATCGTTTTTCTTGTCATGTGTCATCAATTCAAATAAAGCCTCATAATCGTTGCAATCAATACTAAACGTACCGTAATACTCTTTTATTAGCAGTTTTAACTTAAGTAAATCATCTTTGGGGAAATTTAGTTTTACGTGCGATAAATACAGCTCGCAAAGAAGCCCCCACATGACAGCATATCCGTGTAATGCCGGTTTCGTTGTTTTGTAGGACAGGCTTTCGAAAGCGTGACCGATGGTATGTCCGAGGTTCAATGCTTTACGTATGCCTTGTTCTTTCGGATCTTGTGCCACAATGCGTTCTTTTATTCGTATGCTTGTGTCCACCAGGTCGCGCAAACTTTCAAAGTTGATGGTTTCCAAATCGAACTTAAGAATTTTATTCCACTCGCTGCGGGTATCAATCAATGCATGTTTCACAATTTCGGCATAGCCCGAACGAAGGTTTTTATCATTAAGGGTTCTGAAAAAATCGATATTGATAAGCACTTCATCGGCCGGTGCAAAAACACCAATTTCGTTTTTCAATCCCATAAAGTTAATACCTGTTTTTCCGCCGGTTGCTGCATCCACAGCTCCCAAAAGTGATGTGGAAATATTGATGTAACGAATGCCGCGTTTGAATGTAGATGCTGCAAATCCGCCAATGTCAGTAATCATTCCACCGCCAACATTAATCATGAGAGATTTTCGGTTGGCGCCATGTTCGCTCAGATATTTCCATATAAGTACTGCTGAGTCTACATTTTTGTTCTCATCTCCACTGGGAATGCATATTAGATGACTGTTCCTTAGCCGGTTTGATTGTAGCACCAAAGGTAAACAGTGATGACGTGTATTGTCATCGGTCAGAATAAAGATATTTTCTGCCTTTTGTTCTCCGATTGCTTCGTTCAGTTCGGATACGAAATCTTTACATATTTTTGTAACCTGTTGATTCATCGTTTTTCAATTAGCCCACAAAGATACTTTTTTTCTTTAAAAAGTTCCGCTACATACTTATTTAAACCTTATTCTTTTTTATATTACGTTTTTTTATTGGGTTATTTCAAAAAAAATCATAATATTTTGATCATATGAATAAATGTTCATATATTTGTGCAAAATTTCAAACATGGATCAAAATACAGAAATAAAGCATATGGAAGAGGCGGCTTATGTTCTCAAAGCCATATCGAATGGAACGAGATTGTGTGTCATTTCACTGCTTTCGAAACATGACGAATTAAACGTTTCGCAGCTTGTAGAGGAGTTAAAATGCGAGCAGTCCTTGTTGTCGCATCATCTTACCGATATGCGGGCCAAAGGCATTCTGAACTGTCGCCGGGATGGTAAAAATTGTTATTATTCTCTTAAAAATAAGCAGATAGTGCAGATTTTAGATTGTATCCGTTCTTGTAATTGTGCTTGATTTTTTTAGATAATATATGAAAATATGTTGGTATGAACATGTAACAAGTTAAAGACAAAAATTATGGTAAAAGAATTTGTATTAAAACATATGCTGAAAATAATTGGTTTGGTAGTCGGCGCATTGGGCGGCTTTCTATACTATTATTTTATTGGTTGTCAGAGTGGTACTTGCCCGATTACCTCAAATCCGTACATTAGTATTGCTTATGGTGCGTTGATGGGGTATTTGCTTTTTGATTTATTTAGAAAAAAAGAAGACAAAAAAGATGGAAATGATTAAAAAATATTTTTCGTCATGGGATCTCGCCCGGATCATAAAGCTTGTGTTTGGGGTGCTCATGGTGATAGGTTATTTTTCGACGAAGGAAAATATTTATTTGTTCGGAGCTGTATTTTTTATCGTACAGGCTGCATTTAATATTGGTTGTCCCGGAGGGTCGTGTGCAACGAATGTTCCGAAAAAGAATGAAAAGCAGGTGATGAAATTTGATAAATAAGAACCTAATAAAGCTAAAACAGATGTATAGTACATTTTATGTTTCAAAGTCGCAGTGCATGACTTGCGACAACAAAGTGCTGAAAACACTCGGAACACTTCGCGGGGTTTTTGGCGCAGAAATGGATAGAGTTGAAGGAATGATAGTGGTGAATCACACCGATGAAGTAACGCGTGAGCAAATAGCTTCGACACTTGACGGGCTGGGTTGGAAAGAAATTCCTCAGGAACAAAATGATGTAGAACACGATGAACCATCTATTTGGGGATGTGCCTTGTAAATACATATGAATTACGGATAATATAAATAAGAAAATGTAATAATAAATCAATATGAGAAAACTATTCGGAGCAACCCTTGTGCTCGCCCTTATTGCTTTTACCGCTTGTGCTGGTAAAACAAAAGAAAATAATCAGGATGTAACAACAACAAAAGAAGAAAAAAAAATGGGAACAATTCATTTAACCAAAGCTGAATTTTTGACTAAAGTGGCTAACTATGAAGCCAATCCGACTGAGTGGAAATACCTGGGCGACAAGCCTTGTATCATCGATTTTTATGCCTCGTGGTGTGGTCCGTGTAAAACAATAGCTCCGATATTGGAAGATCTGGCAAAAGAATATGATGGTCAGATTTATATTTATAAAATTGATACCGAAAAGGAACAGGAATTGGCAGCCGCTTTTGGTATTCGCAGCATTCCTACCATTCTGTTCTGTCCGGTAGGCGAAAACCCACAAATGGCGCAGGGAGCTATGCCGAAAGATGCTTTCAAGCAAGCCATCGAAGAGGTTTTGCTCAAAAAGAAATAATTGCGACTATCGGCTTTTTTTTTGGTTAAAAAACTCATAGTTTCGGCATTGTTGAAATATTCATTTTAGTTAGATAGGATATTCTTTATTTTCTGACGTAAAAGTGCTTAGGTTTTTTAATCTGCTTTGTTAATTGTTGTAAATCGCAACTACTCGATTAAACCTATAAAAGAATCTAAAGTCAAAGCTAACAAAAATACAACACAATGTTTCACAATTTTAAAAATTGAATTTATGAGAAAGTATGTTATGTTAGCTTTAGTGGCTATTTTTACAATGAGTTTTGCGGTAAATGCACAGGATCAACGTCCGCCTCGGGGCGAAAGAGGGTTTGGAATGCAAATGAGCGCTAAGGAGCGTGCAGCACGTTTGGCCACTCAACTTGAGCTTACTGATGCTGAAAAGGCAAAAGTTGAAGCTTTGTTCGAAAAGCAAGATAAAAAGCGGGAAGAATTTAAGGCAGAAGCCAAAAAACTGAATGAGGAACGCGGAAAACTAATGGAAGAGCGTAAGGCAGAAGATGAAGAGCTTCAGGCTATTATTGGAAATGAAAAATTCGAAAAGCTGCAATCAATACGAACTGAACGTC
>JAYFRI010000004.1:0-16503 GCA_034926015.1 Paludibacter sp.
AGCGAACGGGAACGCAAGTCAATCCATCCTTCGTCGTCGGTAAGGTAAAGAACGGCATTTGCTATGAAATCACGATTGCCGAATTGCTGATTCATGTACCTGTCGAAGCCGAGTGGGAGAGTGGTGCTGTCGCTTGCTATTCCGTTGGTTTCGTTTCTGATAATATCGCCATCGGCCACAAAAATCTGGCGGGTTTTCAGGCTTTTCTTTAGCAGTGGAAAGGCGTTTGTGATTTCTTTCGGACGCATACGGTTCGCAAAGTTCGAATCGAATTCTCCTTCTACAAGTACCGAAACCGGCATATAACTCATGTTGAAGTAATTCTTGTCTTTTGTGTCGTGTGTTTCGCTCAGATCAATGCTGGCGGGTGTGCTGAATACATGCGTGTTGTCGGATGTGGCCAACAGTAACGACGCTTTTGTATTGTTATTCTCTCCGACTACTTCTATTGTCGAAACAAATTCACTGCGCACCTCGGTAATGTTTTTACTTATCGGATGTTGGGAAGAAGTAAGTAACAGTGGCGCGAAAAACCATGGAGTCGGCTCAAACTGAGGTTGAGCACCTTCGGGAGCAATGTTGACAGGGACTGAAGCACATTGCACATCCTGCAATAGTACAGGCTGAATGCGTATGCCATATTTAAAAAGCAAATCGTCAAGGTTCAGGTCCAATGCTATGGCCGGCGAAATGCCTGTTGTAGATAGGTTTTCCATCGAAACACGTACGCCATCCATTAACCAAAGCACCTTTCCTCCATTCATAATGTATTGGTCTATAATGTACTTATCCGATTCGCTGAATGGTTGGGTGGGTTTTGCAATAATGATTGCTTTATATTCGGCCAGGATAGTAGCATCGGTAGCTAACGTGCCGCGGTCGATTTGGAAATAGCGGCTCAGCACTTTGCTTATGTCGTAGGTTTGGGCTTCGTTCAGCTCGCCATGCCCTTCGATAAAGGCAATTTTCGATACCTGCGAATTGATCAATCGGCGGATGCCGTCGGTAATTTCAAATTCGAGATTTTCGATGGAAATATTAAGGTTTTCTTCCCCCTGAAGTCCTCTTATGTTTTTAAGAAGATTCACAACAACTGTTTTATTGCCATAAGTCATTTTTACCCACGGAAATACAATTTTTTGAATTGATTTTCCTTCTTTGTCGCGTTCGTAAATGGCGGTTGGGGTCATACCTTCCGCTTCGAGTTCGAGGTACTTTTGCTCGCGCTCGGCCTGTGTGGCGGCAGTTGATGGATTAATAAACTCCATATCAATTCCTTCTGCGGCATAGACTGACATTTCGTCGAGCAGGTTTTTTGCGCTGTTTTTTAAACGGGTGAAGCCGGGGTTTAAATCGCCATCGAGATAAATACTGACTTCAAGCGGGGCGTTTGCCTTTTTCAAAAGTGTTTTTGTTGGCTGCGAAATGCTATAGCGCTTTTCCGAAGTAAGATCGATGCGGAAGAAAAAGAAAACTGACAGAAAAGCAAGGCCGGCAATAGCCAGGAAGATGTAAATATTTATTTTTTTCTGGAAATTCATAGTGTAAAACGAAATAGTTTGCGAAAGTAATTTTTTATTTTGGAATATTGGCTGCTCTTACTTCAAAGAAATTATTACTATTGCCAAGTAAACGGTAAAAACCACAATTCCCCCACGAGGCTGGTGTGTCTGTAATTTGCATATCTTCGCCTGTGTCGTTGGGGATGTAATTTCTGATCATTTGTTGCCAGTTGATAATACGGGCAGCACTTTTGCTTGCGTTGAAATAGTTGTTGTTGCTGTTTGCCAGTTCGTTGATGTAGGATTTATACAGGCTTTCATATTCCGGAATGCTGATGATTTTCTTTACCAATGGATTAGAATTGTTTCCCCAGTTTAATAGGTCCTGCGTGCCTGAGTTGTTCATAAGCAGCGAAGTGCCAAGGGTGTTGTCGTAATCGTATGGGATGAAATAAAATTTTCCGGCAGTATCGAAATAAAAGTAGAAATTGTTTTTGTTCACCCAGTAATCGTCCCACATACCGCACATTACGCTCACTGCATAGGTTTTCAGAAAAAGTTTAACGTCCATTACAGCATCTACCCAGGTTTTGAAGTCGTTGCCTGTTTTATTGTTGAGCTTTGTCATAAAATCAACTAATTGCGTTTTAGCGCTGTCGAGTTTGGCTGTGTTTGTTTTCAAATCATAAACAGGCGTGTAATTGCTTGTTAAAGTAATGTTTTCGATGCCCATTCTGTTTTTATCGGTATTCACAAAGTCGGCTCCCCAGGCAGCCTTCCACAAAAAACCATTTGCATTCCTCAATTTACTTTTCCGGTTTTTAAGGTAATCTTCGTCGACAGGTTCTACCATCTGATAAACACCGAAATAAGCCGTTTTAGCATCTTCTTTGATTTTTATATTCAGTCGGCAATAGCTCGATTGCGGAGCGGTCCATACTCCGAATCGTTCGAACAGATCGTAGCAATACACTTCGCGCACATACATGGCATCGTCTTTGAACCACTTCAGGTTGATTTTTTCAACTCCCTCCATCTTTTGTCCTTTAGTGAATTTGTTGAACTTCACAGCAAAGCTGGCATGATGCCAATCGGGATTGTTGGCATTGTGCAACTCATTCCTGTTGCCTTCGGGGCGACGCCGGCTGGTATTGCCTCTGATACGAAGTCCTGTATTGGCTGCGGTGGCTATGTTGTTGTTTTTGTCGAAGGCAAAATCGCATCTGACGTACTCTTCGTTATCGCTGTTGATGTCGTAGTAAGTGAGTAGTTTGTTCCATTCTACAGTCGAAATGTCGATGGTGAGCACCGGAAGAGCAGCAATGTCGAACACATAAGAGAGCGGACTTTCTGTGGGTCGTGTGAAAGTGATGCTGTCGATATCGTTCACGGCTCTTTTGTAAACAATAAAGCCTGATTTGTACACATCGAGAGAATAGATGGCAGTGCCGCTGAGCCTTATGCTGTCGATGTTTTCTATCGATTGTTTGTAGAGTATTTTCCCTGATTCAGAAACAAATAAAGAATCCTGCGCAGCTAAATGGCCTGAAATTAAAATCAAGCCAATTATATATGTGATGCGTTTTATTCGGTTCATTGGCTTGTTTTGTTTTGATAAATAGTAGATACGGACTGTTGACTGAATTTATTCATTTGCAAAGGAAAATGTCTTTTTATTGTTGCTTTTGCGAATCAAGAGTTGAAAATAGTCCGTAGGACATTAATGCTATATCTTTGTTTATCCCCTACGGGGAACTGTTTTTTTTGTGATTTCGATTTTCTATTGATATACATTCCCTACGGGAAATAGTTTACTTTAAGCAAAATAGAATTATTTTCAACCCCTGATTCGCATTACTTATAAAACACATAGATTATTTAATTGTCATCTTTCTTTTGAAGTTTCGGTGCTATCGGTCTAATATAAAAAAACAAAGATAAGCATTTTAATGCTATTCACTCCGATATTTGTTCAGCATCTTCAGTCCTGTTTTTCTAAAACTTATCTTATTTTTCTGCTCAAATCTACATCCGCAGTATAAGTCCTTATTCTTCGATAAGTCCTGAAACAGTTTGTTTTTTGCCTATGCCTTAAAAAACCTTATATCTGATATTGCTTTTTGTGTTGAGTTGAATCGGTCAATTTATTTTATTATCTTTGCCATTCGGTAAAATACGATGCGTTTTATTGGTCAATATAATTGATTTTCAAACAATTGGATGGATAATTTGCGTGAATTGTTTCAATAAAGAAAAATAAATTTCTTAAATGCTTTATTGAAGTTGTTTTATGTCGAAATTCGCTTTTGATGAGTGGATGGTTTCGACTAAAAATTTGATTTGTTTACCGTTGAAAATAGTTTTACAATACTAAAATCAACCGTTATTTTCGCATTTATGGGAAAAATAATTTCGTTAGCCAATCAGAAGGGTGGAGTAGGAAAAACGACAACTGCAATTAATCTGGCAGCATCGTTGGCTACAATGGGAAAAAAGATTTTATTGGTGGATGCAGATCCACAGGCGAATGCTTCTTCTGGTTTGGGCATTGACATCCGTACGCTTGAATTTACAATTTACGAATGTCTTATTGATGGAGTTCCATCCAAGCAGGCCATTCATCCTACCGAGGTCGAAAATCTTTACATACTTCCATCGCATATCGATTTGGTAGGGGCCGAAATTGAAATTCTGAACATGGAAAACCGTGAACATGTAATGAAAAATTTACTTGAGCCACTTAAGTCAGAGTTCGATTATATTTTGATTGACTGCTCACCATCATTAGGGCTGATTACAGTGAATGCACTTACAGCTTCCGATTCGGTGATTATCCCGGTTCAATGCGAATACTTTGCACTCGAGGGAATTAGTAAGTTGTTGAATACGATTAAGATAATTAAGAGTAAACTCAATACAAAGCTCGAGATAGAAGGATTTTTACTGACGATGTTCGACAACCGTTTGCGTTTGGCCAATCAGGTGTATGGCGAAGTGAGGAAACATTTTCAAACCATGGTTTTCGAAACTGTGATAACGCGAAATGTGCGATTGAGCGAAGCTCCAAGTCATGGCAAGCCTGTATTGCTTTACGATCCGGAATCAAAAGGATCGGGCAATTACATGGATCTGGCAAAAGAAATTATAGCAAAAGAAACAAAATAATTGAAGGACAATTGTTGTTCCTCCGATAAATTTACGATATAAACAGAAGCATTGTGAAAAATAAAACTGGTTTAGGGCGTGGTTTGGGCGCTTTAATTGATACCGAAAATATAAGTACAAACGGGTCATCTTCGATTAGCGAAGTTGAACTGGATTTGATTTTTGCCAATCCGAACCAGCCACGTTCGCATTTCGACGAAGAAGCACTTACCGAATTGGCGGTTTCTATTCGCGAACTTGGCGTTATTTCGCCGATAACCCTGCGTAAAAATGACAATGGCACTTACCTTATCATTGCCGGCGAACGACGCTTTAGAGCTTCGAAACTTATAGGGCTTAAAACGATACCCGCCTATGTGAAAACAGCTGCCGACGAACAGGTAATGGAAATGGCGCTGATCGAAAATATTCAACGTGAAGATTTGAATGCTATCGAAATTGCACTCACTTTTTACCGTTTGATGGAAGAATATAAGCTCACGCAGGAAAAATTAAGCGATCGGGTTGGAAAAAAACGAACTACAATAGCTAATTATCTTCGGCTGTTGCGTCTACCTGCCGAAATACAAATGGGGGTGAAGGACAAGAAAATTGACATGGGGCATGCCCGTGCCATTCTGGGACTGAACGACCCTGCTGCTCAGCTGCATTTGTACGAGGCAATACTTAAACACAATTATTCGGTTCGGAAAGTGGAAGAGATTGTGCGTAAGTATGTCGAAAACGGAGGTTTTGAACTGAAGCCAAAAACGAATCCAGTAGTGAAGCTAAGAGAGTACGATGAACTTAAAACACGTTTGAGTGAGCTTTTTGGAGCAAAAGTTCAACTGAATTGCCATCCTGACGGTAAGGGTAAAATATCGATTCCTTTCGCCAGTGATGAGGAACTTACAAATATCATGGACTTGTTGGACAAAATATAAAATCAGAATTTGTGATAAAACGGCTGACTGAAATACTCCTTCTCTGCTTTTTGTTTTGTGTCCTTGCTTCGGCACAGGAAAACAAAACCGATAGTTTGTACAGCATCCCAAATAACGATGTGCAATTTACCGAAAGCACTAAGCTGATTAAAATTGAAAAACGATCATCTGATTCGTCGGATGTAAAGAAGTTTAAACCCGATCCGGTAAGATCGATTTGGATGGGGGCCATTATACCTGGTTACGGACAAATTGCCAACCGTAGTTACTGGAAATTGCCTATCGTTTATGCAGGCTTTTTGGGTTGTGCCTATGCAATACGATACACATCAACGCGTTATGAAAGTTACAGGTCAGCTTATATTGACATCAACGATGATCTCGAGAGTACGAATAGTTTCCTTGATATTTTACCTCCCGGGGTAACGGTCGAGAATTATCCGAACGGAATCAATGGGCTGAAATCAAATCTGACTACCTATTATCAGCAAACCCGTCGTTATCGCGATTTAAGTGTTATTGTGTCGGTGCTCTACTATGGACTGACTTTGCTCGAAGCCTATGTTGATGCGCAACTTTTCGATTTCGATATTAGCACCGATTTGTCATTGCACATACGTCCGTCGTTGATTGACAACAGATATGGAGCATCGAAATCGGCAGGATTTCAGTTGAGTTTAAATTTGAAATAATTTTTTAAAATATAATATTTTTGCAGGATGGATTTTAGGGCTTTATTATTTACCGGGTTTTTGATGTTGAGTACATGGTCTCTTTCGGCACAGCAGTCGAAGGTGTCGCCAAGCGAAGTCCCTGATACCGAAGATCCTGATTCAACGATATTAATACCAACTGAATTTGATAATACCCTTGATAATCTCCTTCATACCTGGATGGTTGAACGTTCCGATTCGTCTGATTGTAGTTCGGAAGATGTTTTGCCGAATGTTCCCGATTCAATATACAAATTAAGGCTTTCCAAAATGCCTTGTCTGATGGAAATGCCATTTAATAACTCAGTTCGCTCATTTATTGAACTTTATACGGTGCGTAAACGTCGTCAGGTGGAATACATGATGGGGATGAGCGATTATTATTTTCCTATCTTCGAACAGGTACTCGGCGCTAATAATCTGCCGCTCGAACTTAAGTATTTGCCCATTATAGAATCGGCGTTGAACACAACTATTGTATCGCACATGGGGGCGGCAGGGTTGTGGCAATTTATGATAGGTACCGGCCGCATGTACGGACTCGAAATCAATAGTCTTGTTGACGAACGACTGGACCCCGTGAAAGCAACTTATGCGGCAGCCCGTTTTCTGAAAGATCTTTATTCAATTTATGGCGATTGGAACCTTGTCATCGCCGCTTACAACTGTGGGCCGGGTAATGTGAATAAAGCAATTCGGCGCGCTGGCGGTAAACGCGACTATTGGGCCATCTATCCTTATTTGCCCCGCGAAACACGCGGTTATGTGCCTATTTTTATTGCTGCCAATTACGCCATGCATTACGCCTCTCATCATAAATTGTGTAAGGCCAAGGTGCAAATGCCCGTAATTACTGATACTGTAATGGTAAACGAACGTGTTCATTTACAACAAATATCGGATGTGTTGGAAATACCCATTGAGCAGGTTCGTTTGATGAATCCTCAATACCGAAAAGACATAGTACCCGGAAACATAAAACCTTATTCTGTGTGTTTGCCTTTGAATTATGCAAATTCCTTTATCGAAAAATACGACAATGTAGTTTCGTACAAGGCCGATTCGTTGATTCATAACCGCCGGAGTGAAATAGAAATTCAACAAATAAGTACAGCGGTGTCGCCCGGAGGTTCAGGAAGGGTGATTTATCATAAAGTGAAAAAAGGACAGACCCTGGGCTATATTGCCAATAAACACGGAGTTTCGCTCGCCAAACTGAGAAGGTGGAACAACATCAAGGGATCGAAGATTAAAATCGGTCAGCGAATAAAAATTATAAAATAAAAATACCTGACAAAGTATAGGATGGAGAAATCAGAACAATACAATGTCATATTCATAAAATCACTAATGTGTTGTTTATCTTTTTTTAATTGTAAAATTATAAAGACTCAATGATTCAGTATATAGCCGAAAATGTGAAAATGCCAGCGCTCCAGAAGCAAAGAATCAATCGTTGGATCAAAGAGATAGCTGACGGTTATGGTAAAAAAACGGGAGATATTGCTTATGTGTTTTGCGACGACCAAAAGATACTCGAAGTCAATAATCAATACCTTGAGCACGACTATTACACTGATATAATTACATTTGATTATACAACAGGAAATACAATTTCGGGCGATATTTTTATTAGCCTCGACACTGTAAAGTCGAATGCAGATGAGTATGGTGCTGATTTTGAAACAGAATTACACAGGATTTTAATTCATGGTATCCTGCATTTATGTGGCAACGATGATAAATCGCCTGAACTAAGGGCCGACATGACCAATAAGGAAAACAAGGCGCTCGGTCAATTAAAGCTGATGCATTAAAATACAGCATTTTTAAATATAGAAGCCGTTAATGCAACAATCTCACTATTTTTGCAATATTTTGTTAAATAGTACAATCAGTATGAGTGCTTTTAGTCGATATTAAAAGATAATCATTACTTTTGTTGCAGGTTTTTCGGCCGATGAATAAAATTTATATGAAATAAAATCGTTGTTTATCTGATTACTTAAACTCATACAACACAAAAAATGAATTTTAAATTAATTAGGTACGCAATAACAGGATTTTTATTGCTTGGAGCTGGGCTGATGAATGCTCAGGAAGATACTTACTTTGCCGAGATAGGTGTACATGGTGGGTCTTCGTATTATTTGGGCGATGCAAATAACGTTTTGTTTAAAAACGCTCAGTTAAGTTATGGATTGATTTACCGTCAAAAGTTTAATCCGCGTTTAGCGGCTCATTTGAGTTGGAATTCAACTGCGGTTGCCGGAAAAGGAATAGTAATTAATTTTCTTTCGCCACTACATTTATTTTCTGTTGGCAAAAGAGAATTATATATTGATGATGGGTCATTCAACAACAGAGTAAATGCTTTTGATTTGGCAGGTGAATTCAATTTTTTCTGTTACGAACGAAAAGAATATCTGCCTTTTAGTAAAACGTTTACACCGTTTGTTTTTGCAGGAGTAGGAGGAGCGTTGGGTAATTCGGTTGCTACAATGAGTTTACCATTTGGAGTGGGATTTAAAGCGATGCTTGGCGATCGGCTGAACCTGAATATCATGTGGAGCAATCGACTGATGTTTAACGATAATCTGGAAGGTAAGGCTGATTTTAATGATCATGCGGAACTGAACGGAACCAATATTTTTAATAACGATATGTTGTCGACACTGAGTGTAGGGATAACATTGAACATATGGAAAAAGAAGTGTGACTGCTCAAGCGAGTCATTCTGATTTTTTTTATTTTGAAAAAAAAGAACATAAATACAGATATGCCAACTTTTAAGGAAAAAATTGATGCTGACCGCTTACCACAGCACGTTGCCATTATTATGGATGGGAATGGCCGCTGGGCCAAAGAGCGTGGTTATGATCGGATTTTCGGACATCAGAATGGTGTGACTTCTGTGCGCGAAGTAACGGAAGCTGCTGCCGAAATTGGCATTAAGTACCTTACACTTTATGCGTTTTCAACCGAAAACTGGGGTCGACCTCAGCAGGAGGTAGATGCGTTGATGGAATTACTTATTGATACAATCGAAAAGGAAACTCCAACCTTAAATAAAAACAATGTAAGTCTGCATGCTATTGGCGATTTAAGCCGTTTGCCTCAGTCCGCCGGTGATAAACTGCAACGTTGCATCGACGATACAGCCAAAAACAATGGGTTGAGTCTGGTGTTGGCGTTGAGCTATTCGGCACGTTGGGAAATTATGGATGCCATAAAGAAAATAAACGTTGATATTTGTAAAGGTATGCTTCGGGTCGACCAGATAAATGACGAACTCGTAGCTTCATATCTCACTACAAAATCAATTCCTGATCCTGATTTGCTGATCCGCACAAGTGGAGAATTCAGAATCAGTAACTTTTTGCTTTGGCAAATTGCTTATACCGAGATGTACTTCACGCAGACTCATTGGCCTGACTTCAGAAAAGAAAACTTTTACGAAGCAATTTGCGATTTCCAACAACGCGAACGCAGGTTCGGAAAATAAAATATTAAATCATAACATGCACTTCGAATTATCATAACCTCCTTTATGCAATACAAAATTCTTTTTCTTTTTACATTTTTCATGGCTTTTGGACAAATTGTTATTGGTCAGACAGTGAATGAAAATGATACTTCAAAACTATCGGAAATTGTTTACTCAAATGCCAATCCGAAATACGAAATTGCCGAGATTACGATTACAGGAGCCGATAATTACGAGGATTTTCTTCTTGTTGGTTTTTCGGGTCTTTCGGTCGGCGATATCGTAAGTGTTCCCGGCGAGGCCATTTCAAAGGCAGTAAAGCTTTTTATGAGACAAGGTTTGTTTTCGGACGTGAAAATATATGCAACTAAAATTGCAGATGGCAAAGTATGGCTTAACATCAGCTTAAAGGAGCGTCCCAGAGTTTCCGAAATCAATTTTAAAGGATTGAAAAAGGGCGAAATTGAAGATCTTGAGGTGAAACTCGGTATTGTGAAAGGAAATCAGATTACTCCCAATATCTCCGATCGGGCCAAAAAAGTGATTGAAAGATACATGGAAGAAAAAGGTTTTTTCAATGTAGATGCTAAAGTATTTCAGCGAAACGACCCGAACAAAGCCGGACATGTAATAGTAGATGTCGACGTTGATAAAAAACTAAAAACAAAAGTTCATCAGATTGTTATCACCGGAAATAATGTTTTATCATTCAATCAGATTAATAAAACAATGAAGAAAACAAACGATAGGAACTGGAGAAACTTCTTCCGTACCAAAAAGTTTGTCAAGGAGGAATACGAAAAAGATAAAATTGCACTTATCGACAAATATAACGAAATCGGATACCGCGATGCTTACATTGTGGCTGATAGCGTGGTGCGCTTCGACGATAAAACGGTGAGTGTTTACATCACTGTAAACGAAGGCAAAAAATATTATTTCCGCAACATCAAATGGATTGGTAATACAATTTACCCCTACGATTATCTCGATGCTATACTTGGCATTAAAAAAGGAGATGTGTACAATCACAAGCATTTGATGGCACGTTTACAAACCGACGAAAATGAAGCGGTGAGTAAGCTTTATCAGGACCGTGGGTATTTATTTTCGAACATAGAACCTGTAGAAGTACAAATCGACAACGACTCTATCGACTTCGAAATGCGTATTTACGAAGGCAAACCAGCTACAATCAACGAAATAGGTATCAAAGGGAACACGCGTGTTTACGAACATGTGGTGCGCCGTGAGCTACGTACAAAACCGGGTCAGCTTTACAGTCAATCCGATATTATGCGTTCGTTGCGTGAGTTAGCTCAAATGGGACATTTCGATCAGGAAAAACTAAAACCGGACATTCAGCCCAATCCCGAAAATGGTACAGTAGACGTTACTTACGAACTCGAAACAAAGGGGAGCGACCAGGTTGAGTTCTCGGCAGGATGGGGTTCAACAGGTATTGTGGGAAGTATCGGACTTAAATTCAGTAACTTTGCTATCCAGAATTTATTCCGTCCCGAAACTTACCGCATCGTACCTCAGGGCGAAGGACAAACTTTCTCGCTCAATGCGCGTACAAACGGATCGTCTTATTCATCGGTTAGTCTTTCGTTTCTTGAACCATGGTTAGGAGGTAAAAGACCTAATTCATTGTCGTCGTCCATCTATTATTCAAGTCAGTCCAGCATCAGCGATAGGTATTTGAGTAGTATGAGTTCTTATTCGGGCTATGGTGGTTACGGTTACGGCAGTTACGGTGGTTACGGCAGTAGCTACGGAAATAGTTATGGTAACTCGTCGATGTACGAAACCGAAACCGACCCGGACAAATACATGCGTACGATTGGAGCTACAATAGGGTATGGTAAACGTTTGAACTGGCCTGATGACTTTTTTACCTTCTATGGCGAAATGTCGTATCAGCTCTTTATGTTGAACGATTGGTACAAATCTATGTTCCCAATGACAGAGGGACATTTTAATAACCTCAGTCTGAATCTTGTTTTAAGCCGTAATTCAATTGATAATCCTATTTATACCCGTCGTGGATCTTCTTTCTCTCTGGGATTGAAATTTACACCTCCTTATTCGAGCTTTAACGGAAAAGATTATAGTTCCGACTTGTCCGATCAGGAAAAGTATAAATGGATTGAATATCACAAATGGACTTTCTCGGGTAAAATGTTTACTCCGCTTACTACCAACGATAAATCGCTGGTGTTGATGAGCCGTGTGATGTTCTCTTACCTTGGTCATTACAATAAAAATGTAAAATCGCCATTCGAAACTTTCTACATGGGAGGTGATGGAATGTCGTCGTACACAAGTTACGGAACCGATTATGTGGCTATGCGTGGTTACGAAAGCGGATCGTTGACTCCATACAATGGTGTTACAGGTTCGTATGCCGGCTATTTGTATAATAAGTTTACAATGGAACTTCGTTATCCTTTATCGCTTGAGCAATCGGCAACAATTTATGCACTTACTTTCCTCGAAGCAGGTAATGCATTTAGTTCTATAAAGGGATACAATCCTTTCGATCTGAAACGTTCGGCCGGAGTCGGAGTTCGTATCTTCTTACCAATGTTCGGTATGATGGGTATCGACTGGGCGTATGGATTCGACAAAGGTGTGGATGGCAACAAGGGTGGAAGTCAGTTCCACTTTGTACTCGGTCAGGAATTATAAATCTTGTTTTTTAATCTGCTGATTTGTTGTGATTTATATCTTGTTTGATTTATCGGTTTAATTTGGCAGAATATTTGTATTATATTCATCAATCCGGATTTATTATTTAAATTCAACATTAAAACAATATGAAAAAAGTAATTTTCACGCTCTGCTTATTGGCAGGAATAAGTTTCGCAGGAAACGCTCAGAAATTTGCAATGGTTGATATGGAATATATTATGAAGAATATTCCGGCTTTCGAAACTGCAAACGAACAATTGAATCAGATTTCGAAAAAATGGCAATCGGAAGTGGAAACAAAAATGCAGGAAGTGCAAAGTATGTACAAAAACTATCAGACCGAGCTTGTATTTCTTTCGGAGGACATGAAAGTGAAACGCGAAGAGGAAATAGTGAGCAAGGAAAAAGCTGCTCAGGAACTGAAACGCACTTATTTTGGTACCGAAGGTGAACTCTTTAAAAAAAGACAGAGTTTAATGAAACCTATTCAGGACGAAGTGTATGCAGCCATTCAGGATGTAAGTAAAGAAAAAGACCTGAGCCTTGTGTTCGACAAAAGTTCATCAATGAATGTTATTTTTACTTCGCCAAAATTAGATATCAGCGATTTGATTTTAACAAAGTTGGGCTATTCAAAATAATTTTTTAAATTTGTAGCCCTTATAAAAAAGAAATAATAAATATAAAAATAAATCAATAATCATGTTTAAGAAATTAACACTCATAATGCTTTGCGCATTACCTTTAGGACTCTTTGCTCAAGAAAAACTGGGCCATATCAATTCAAAAGAAATTATTTCAATTATGCCTGAAATTCCTGAAATCGAAAAGAAAGTCGATGCTTTAGGTAAACAATGGGAAGGTGAAATAGTGAAAATGCGTCAGGAATACGACAATAAAATTAAAGAATTTCAACAAAAACAAGACAGTATGCCTGATGGTATCAAACAGATGAGAATGAGTGAGATCCAGGAAATTGAACAAAAAATCACTACTTTCCAGCAGACTGCTTACAGCGATTTACAGAAAAAACAACAAGAAATGGTAACTCCTGTCATCGACAAAGTACGTAAAGCGATCAACGATGTTGCTGCCGAAAACAATTACACTTATATTTTCGACTTAAGCGCTCAAAGCATTATTTACCAATCGCCTAAATCGAACGATATCACTGTTCAGGTGAAGAAAAAACTGGCTTTAAAATAATAGTCGTAAGTTTTATAAAGCATACAAAAAAAAGAGAGTTTTATACTCTCTTTTTTTTTGCGCTGAATTGAAGCTGTACCTGAGCATCCGGCAGGTAATCATACTCGTTGATGTTTTTCGGAGAATGCTTTGAACTGATAAAGTAACTTGCTATCTTTGCTCCAACAATTGGATAACACAAGGATATACAAATGGAAAAGAAAACAATCTCGCTCGGATTTATTGGCACCGGAATAGCTGCCAATGATTTACACTGGCCGGCCATAGAACAGCTCGGCAACAAGTTTAATGTTGCTGCTGTGTGTAACCGTAGCAGGAGCAAAGCCGAAGCTTTTGCGCTGAAATGTAATTCCACGATGGTTTACGATACGGCCGATGAGTTATTGGCCGATAAAAATGTGGATGCAGTGGTGGTGGCAGTGCCCATTGAACTGAACTACGGGATGGCGCGGCTTGCCATCGCAAGCGGTAAGCATGTATTGCTCGAAAAACCACTGGCTGCAAGTCTCGACGAAGCAAAAATACTGCGCGACTTGGTTCCGCAAAATCGTCAGGTGCTTTTGTTGGCCGAAAATTTCAGGTATCACAAAGCCTTTACGAAAATAAAAGAGTTGATGGCCGACAATGCGATAGGCGAAGTGATTTCATTTTGCTGGAACGATTACAAAAGTCTGCATATTGATAATAAATATGCAACTGCGTGGCGAAAGAACAATCAATACCCGGGAGGATTCATTTTCGATGGCGGAATTCACAATGTGGCCGCTTTGCGAATGATTTTTGGTGATGTGCAAACCGAAGTGTCGGCAACAAAATCGGTGAATCCCGAAATTGGAACAATTGATACTTTGATATCGACACTTGTTTTCGAAAACGGAGTGACAGGGAATCTGAATCTCTGTTACAGTACCAATGGCTTTGAGCAAAACAGATTGCTGGTGCTGGGAAAAAACGGCAGCATTTGCTTTGAAAACGATGAACTGAAGCTTTATTCGCAAAGTAAGGTTGAGTTGCTGGCGACTACCGATTTATCCGATAGTTATCTCTGTCAGTTCGACGATTTCTACAACTGTATTGTTTCGGGAGCAGCGCCTCAAAGCACTTTCGCTGAAGGGGTAAAGGATATTGAGTTAATGGTGAGGTTGCTGGAAGCGTAGGCACAGGCATAGGCTCAGGCACAGGAGCAGGCAGAGAAGAAAAAAACTAATCCTAATTCATCACCTTAGCCTTCGCCTACATTTTCATGTACCACGTTTTGAATTCGGCAACGCGGGCTTTGCTCACAATCATTTTCTCGGGCACAGGTACCAGCAGGTTGATGGACAATTTACTGCCAAACCAAATGGAAATATCCTTGATGGCCTTGTGCGCCACTATGTATTGGCGGTTGGCCCTGAAAAATTCTGTTGGCTCAAGCTGAAGATACAAATCTTCGAGCGAACTATCCATAAAAAAGTTTTCATTGTCGGTGGTGATAATCTTTGCCATTTTATTTTCGACATAAAAGCAGGCTATCCTTTCCACAGGCAAAGGGATTAATTTGTCTTTGTAGGGAATAAGGAAATGCGATTTATAGGCAGCTTTTGTTTTTTTGAAAGTGTCGAGCAGTTTGGCAATCGATGCGGCGGTATTGTCGTTTGTCGATGCCAGGTGCCGGAATTTAGCTATGGCGCGTTCAAAACTTTTTGTATTGATGGGTTTAAGCAGGTAGTCGATGCTGTTTACTTCGAAGGCTTTCAGTGCATATTCGTCGTAGGCAGTTGTAAAAATGATCGGACAGCTGATATTTACTTTTTCAAAAATGGAGAACGACGATCCATCGGCTAAGTGAATGTCCATAAATACAAGATCAGGGGCAGGATGATTAGCAAACCATTCCACACTTTCTTCCACACTTTGCAGTATGGTAATTACTTCAATGTCGCCGGCAACCTGACTGATGAGTCGTTGCAGGTTTTGAGCGGCTATAAATTCATCTTCTACAATAACTGCTTTCATTTTTGCTTTGTATTTTTAATCGGATGATCTACTTGTTGTTTGTTCAATGGAATTTCAACACAAAAAATATTAGTTTTGGTTATGATTACTTCTTTATGAAACAATAGTTCATATCTTTCGATCAGGTTGGCCAGACCGATGCCTTCGCCATGTTCCACGTCGCTTTTGGGCTGTATTGTATTCGTCACCCTGATACTTTCGTTGGATGTTGTTTCAATTGTTATCAGTAGTGGATGTTTACTGCTGACCACATTGTGCTTGATGGCATTTTCAACTAATAATTGCAGGCTTACGGGAATAATATAATAGTTCCGGTATTTATCGTCGATATTGTACTTTATCTGTAAATTGTCGCCATAGCGTATTTTCATCAATCGGGCGTACGATTCGGTAAAATCAAGCTCCTCGTCGAGGTGCATTATTTCTTTGTTACCAATTGTATAGCGGAATACCTGCGACAAATTCTGAACATATTCATGGGCTTTATTAACATCAATTCCAATCAAACCATCGAGCGTATTGAGCGTATTGAAAAGGAAATGAGGGTCCACCTGCTTCTTAAGCATCTCATAACGAATACGAATATTGTCAACAGTAAGTCTTTCATTTTCGAGCAACATCTGTTGACGTTGAATGATGGAATGAAGTAACATAGTTGATAATAACACGATAAGCATAACGATAAGATCTTTCATAATATTCCCTACAATCAGAAAGTTGATCGAAACCAGACTTGAATGAAATAAATGTATGGTACCTTTGGTAAAAATAGAATTTAATACGGCAACAATGGCAAACGAACCCAGAATGAT
>JAYFRI010000175.1:0-2131 GCA_034926015.1 Paludibacter sp.
AAAAGGAAACAGGAAAAGCGATGTTCGGTTTATGTTACGATGGGAGTTTTAGTGTAGCGATTACCTCATTCTTTCCAACCGCGATGCGTCGAGTCTGAGCAGGATAAACAGCAAAATGGTAAAACCCCATAGCGAAGAGCCTCCGTAGCTGAAAAAAGGCAAAGGAATGCCGATAACGGGCATTATTCCGAGCACCATCCCAATATTGATCATCAGGTGAAAAAAGAAAATACTCGTTACACAGTAGGCATAAATACGATTGAAAGTTTCGCGCTGTCGTTCGGCAATCTTCAAAAGGCGCATTAACAGCAACCAGTAAATCACCAAAACAAGTGTCGATCCCCAAAATCCATGTTCTTCGCCAACGGTACAAAAAATAAAATCGGTATCCTGTTCGGGCACATATTTTAGTTTGGTTTGAGTTCCGTTCAAAAAACCTTTTCCCCACAATCCACCCGAACCAATAGCAATTTTTGATTGATTTACATTATATCCTGCACCGTGAAGGTCATCTTCCATGTTAAGCAGTACTTTAATACGTATTTGTTGATGTGGTTCTAATACTGTTTCGAAAAAATAATCGGATGAAAAACAAAAAACGGCAGCGCCTAATGTAATCAAAATCAGCATCCAGTACTTTTTGAAACGAAAAAACAATTCAAGGTAGGTCCAATACAGACAAGACGCAACTACAATAAACAGGGCGACATAATTAAAATTAATGATGAACCAGATACTGAAAATATACGAAATCAGTAGTATACCGGCTGTGCCAGCTAAAAGATAGAGTGCTTCTTTAGTGTTGCGGGCAATAAAAAATGAATAAACAAACTGAATCAACAAAAGAATGGCCATGGACAATACTATTCCAAGTGTGGCTTGGCCCATAAACAAAGTAACAGTGCTGTATTTAATAACAACAACAAATAAAGCAACTGCTAAAACAGTGATCAATAACACTATTCCGTTCATTCCTTCGCGATAGAGCATCAACAGGAATGCGATGAAAACCAATGCCGATCCGGTTTCTTTTTGTAAAATAATCAACAAAAACGGTAGCATAATAAAGAACGACAGTGGAAGTAAGTCTTTCCAGTTCTTCAGTTTATAATTATATGAGCTCATAAAGCGCGCCAATGCCAGCGAAGTAGCCATTTTGGCCAACTCTGCCGGCTGAAAACTAACCGGCCCGATCACAAGCCATGAACGTGAACCTTTAATGTCGGGAGCAACGAATATTGTTATTATCAATAGTGCTATTGTAAATCCATAGATAAAGTATGCAAAGAAATTATACATTTTGTAGTCGATGAGCAATAACATACCGCCCAACCCAAAAGCTGTAAGTATCCACACAAATTGTTTTCCGGCGCGCTGATCCCAGTCCAGGATACTGGTTTGATCAAAGTCGTAACTTGCACCATATATACTGATCCAACCCATAAAGACCAATACGACGTAATAAAATACTGTCGTCCAGTCTAATGAATATTTCATACTAACGTTCTTTGACATTGGCGTTGGTTACTGAAGTTGTCATTCGTTCTAATAAATCTGTGCGTTCAATTTTTCCGTACAGGTACTGTTCCATCATTAAACTTGAGATAGGGGCAGCCCATGTGGCTCCGAATCCTGCGTTTTCAACTACAACAGCAATGGCGATTTTTGGTTTTTCGCGTGGAGCAAAGCCAACAAATAAAGAGTGGTCTTTGCCATGATTATTCTGTACAGTTCCTGTTTTTCCACACATACTTGTGTTGGGGATTTTGTAATGCCTGCCGGTTCCGTATTCAAAAACCCTCCACATTCCTTCATTCACGATCGGAAAATACTTTTTGTCAACTTTTGCTTTGTGTACTTTAGTAAGCATGCTGTCGTGTTTGTTAAGATGAGGGGTGATGTAGAACCCTTCGTTGGCAATAACAGCCATTGAGTTAGCTAATTGTAATGGAGTGGTTAGTATTTCACCCTGACCAATAGAATTTGAGCGAATTGTAATGGCTCTCCAACCGGTTTCGGCCTTGTACACCTTATTGTAAAACTTTTGAGTTGGTATATAGCCTCTCGATTGTTCATACAAATCACTGTCGGTATATTTTTCGCCTAAACCAAAGCTTTTTATACGATCTAC
>JAYFRI010000066.1:0-10476 GCA_034926015.1 Paludibacter sp.
AGTTGCCGGACGCGAAGACCAAAATTTCCTGTGGAATGCCCAACAAACTTACATAGCTTTAGGCACAGGGCTGATAGCCGCCGCCGAACAACAAGTGGACGCTACCCCAATGGAAGGCTTCAATCCTGCAGCCTTAGACGAAATTCTTGGGCTAAGCCAACAAAACCTGGGATCTGTTAGCATACTCGTGCTTGGCTATCGCGACACTGTAGAAGATAAATATGCCGCTGCCGCCAAAGTGCGCAAAAGCACCGAAGACCTCTACGTCAAGCTGTAATAAAATTCGGTTCAATTGAGCAAAGTATTAACATTGAACAACATATAAAAAGAAACGCCCGAAAGTTTTAATCGAACTTTTGGGCGTTTTTACATTTTAAAGCAGCTGATTTGGTAGCACATCCACCATCTTTATATCAATTCGGCCTGCTTCAGAATAAATTCCATTTCAGTTTGCACTTTTTCGGCCTCACGACGAGCAGCCAAAGCAAAATCTGGCTCGGAAGAAGCGTACATAATCTGCCGCGATGAGTTAACAAGTAACCCACAAGTACTGTTCAGACCGTACCTGGCCACTTCCTCAAGACTTCCACCCTGCGCCCCAACACCCGGAACAAGCAAAAAATGTTCGGGAACAATAGCACGGATATCAGTCAGCATTTCAGCCTTGGTGGCACCTACCACATACATCATATTTTCGTCGGTTCCCCATTCAAGCGATGTTTTCAACACCTTTTCGAATAGACGTTCACCAGTTTCGGCATTTTTCTCAAACTGAAAATCGTAAGCGCCTTTGTTCGATGTAAGTGCCAGTAAAATAACCCATCTACCATCATATCCCAGAAAAGGAGTCACCGAATCTTCGCCCATGTAAGGAGCCACCGTCACCGAATCGAAATTCATATTTCCCAGAAAAGTACGGGCATACATAGCCGAAGTATTGCCAATATCACCGCGCTTCGCATCGGCTATTATAAACTGATCGGGATAATGAGTTCGGATGTAATCCACAGTCCGATCCAACACATCCCAACCAGCCAACCCGAGACTTTCGTAAAAAGCAAGATTCGGCTTATAAGCCACACAAAGATCGGCAGTTGCATCGATGATTGCCTTATTAAACTCAAACACCGGATCGTTTGATGCATCAAACATAAATTCCGGTATTTTATTTATATCGGTATCCAACCCCACGCAGAGGAAAGATTTTTTTCGCTGAATATTTTCAAATAATTCTTGTTTGGTCATTTTTTGCTACTTATTGTTTCGATTTTGGGTCGATATTAAAAATTCAATTTTCTGTAAATACAAATTTTCAGTCCATTAAAGTTCACTTTCTTTCAAACGTTCTGCATTTTCTGCTACGATCAGATTATCAATAAAACTTTGAATATCACCATTCATAAAAGCTGAAAGATTGTAGATCGTAAAGTTTATACGATGATCGGTAATGCGTCCCTGAGGATAATTATAAGTGCGTATCTTTGCCGAGCGATCGCCGGTAGAAACCATGGTTTTGCGTTTCGAACCTATCTCGTCGAGGTATTTTTGATGCTCGATGGCATAAATACGCGAACGTAATTCAATCATTGCCTTGGCTTTGTTTTTATGCTGCGATTTTTCGTCCTGACACTGAACTGTAATTCCGGTAGGAATATGCACAAGACGAATGGCCGAATAAGTTGTATTCACCGACTGCCCACCGGCACCCGACGAACAAAAGGTATCGACCCGCACATCCGACTCTTTAAGTTCGATATCAAACTCTTCCGCTTCGGGAAGCACAGCCACAGTAGCCGCCGAAGTATGAACCCGTCCCTGAGTTTCGGTTTGAGGTACACGCTGAACACGGTGAACTCCCGATTCGTATTTAAGCGTTCCATACACATTTTCGCCCGAAACCGTAAAAATAATCTCTTTATAACCGCCTGATGTACCTTCACTTATATTTGTAATTTCAAGCTTCCAGCGTTTTGTTTCGCAATATTTTACATACATTTTGAACAAATCGCCTGCAAAAATTGCAGCTTCGTCGCCACCTGTACCTCCACGAATTTCGACAATTGCATTTTTATTGTCTTCAGGATCCACAGGAATCAACAAAAGTTTTATGTTTTCTTCCATTTGTGGAATTTTCGGTTCAATCTCGTCGATTTCGGACTTTGCCATTTCACGCATTTCTGCATCCGATTCCGAATCGAGCAATTCCTTTGCTTCAGCCAAATGCGCCAATGCAAGCTCATACTCATTCTTAGCCGAAAGTATCCTTTCAAGATCGTGGTATTCCTTATTCAACTTAACAAAACGTTTCTGATCAGAAATAACGCCCGGATCGGTTATTAAAGTCGAAATTTCTTCAAATTTATGTTGTAAGCCTTCTAGTTTTTCTAAGAGTGTTTTTTCTGCCATTGTATCAATGTAAACAAATCTGTTTGTTGTTTTTATATTCTATCTGATTTTCTGAAACTTTATTTATTCAAATTCCTTGCTCTTGCCTCCGATTCATTTTTGAGATTGTGCAATAACTGTCGAAAACGCCATTCCATTATGCTTCGGTAAGTGGATTTTGTTATAAAAAAATCGAAAAACCATCCAAATTTTACGCGTGTTTCCAGGGTTATCTGACATTTGCCATCAATCGAATTGGGCAACATCCTGAAAACGCCTGTTGTTGATTTTAAAAATGCATCTGAATACAACACATTTACATCAACACCTACCGCTCCATTGCTAAATATTTTCTTCGTCATTCTGCTGTTCACATGGATCTCAGGAAAATTTACAACTCCCGGAATCTCTACTGCTCCAACAGCTTTAATGATATCTGATTTTTTATCGTATTGTGTTGATTTAAAATTAAAAACTATAACCTCATCGGACTCTCTTCTCAATTTCAGGTTTTTCAAACCCCAACCAAACAAGGCTTCCAAATCATATTTAGTTTGAAATACAAAATCTTCAATTACCGCACTCACAATAGAAGGGGACGCATTAACAGCAACCTGAGTATAAGTGATAAACTCACCACCCTTGTGCGTAGTTGAAACTGAGTCAACAGAGCTTGCTCTGGCAACTACAATTGTAAACACACACAAAAAAACGATAACACTGCTTCTTTTCATTTTGCGACAACCGACCCAACGGCACTTAAACATAAACAAACCATAAAGTTGATTTATTGTCTGCAAAATTACCATTATTTTGGCTCAATAGAAAATCGTATCAAAAATTTGATTGTACTAAACAAAAAAAATATAATATCTTATTAAGAAACAAGATATTATATTTTTTATTTGATGCAAGATTAGCAGTTCTTACACAAACATCAGCTTTAAACAATGATTATTTTGACATCAACCACTCTATTGCTTCGTTTTCAGTTTTAAAAACTCTCGTCCTGATTCCCTGATTAAAACAAACCGTCTGTATAAAGTCATACAGCTTATCTTGTTCATCATTTATCTTATATGCAGTATTTATAAACCGGAACTTTTCATTTATATCGCCATACTGATGTTCGAACCAAAAATACACACTTCCCATCGAAATTGAGTTATGCGTTTCCGTCAGATCAAAATAAAGTTTACAATCCAACTCCAATGCTTTTGTTCTGAAAAACAAACCCATTTCAGCTCCTTCACTATCGATAATATTTCCCTTGACTTTGACATAAATAATCTTTTTATCCATGTCAATTGAATAATTATATTGCAACTGTCTAATTGTATTTATAGAACTATATACCATATATTAACTTTGATTATACCCTTCGATATTAAGACTATAAAAAAAACCTTGTAATAAATAATTTAGCACACAAGATATTTTATTGCGTAAAAGTAATACTATTTTTCGAATACTACAAATAAAAATACAAAAACATATAATATAAAACAAAATATTAAACGACTATTAATAAGAGTATTATGAAACAAACAGGAAGTCGCCACAGAACAAACTTATTTTTTTGAATTCTAAACAAGCTGAATTAGGGTCTATTTAACACTTATTTCGTAAAAATAACTGTAACAATTACTACAAAAGATAATGTAGCATATATTCTCATCATTCCATTCGCATTTACATAAAAACCTCTTAGTTTATTCAAAAAATAAAAAATTGAAAACAACTGACTTACACAATTGCCAATTTGGTACAATATAGTTACATTTGTGTTTTATTCAAAAAAAAAAAAATTATGCAACCTTTAGCCGAAAGACTCCGTCCTCAAGAACTCGACAATTATATCGGGCAAAAACATTTAGTTGGCGAAAAAGCCATCTTGCGCCAAATGATTGAATCGGGGCATATTGCATCCTTCATTCTTTGGGGACCTCCGGGAGTAGGAAAAACCACCCTTGCCAAAATAATAGCCAACAAGCTGGATCGTCCCTTCTATACACTGAGTGCCGTAACATCAGGAGTAAAGGATGTGCGTGAGGTGATTGAAAAAGCCAAACAAAGCAGATTTTTTTCGCAGGGAGGAAACCCTATCTTATTTATTGACGAAATTCATCGTTTCAGTAAATCGCAACAGGATTCATTACTGGGCGCTGTGGAAAACGGCACTGTAACACTGATTGGTGCCACCACCGAAAATCCATCGTTCGAAGTCATCACCCCGTTGCTATCACGCTGCCAGGTGTATGTACTCAAATCGTTGCAGGATGAAGATTTGCTCGAATTGGCTAACAGAGCCATAAAAACCGATGCGGAATTAAAAAAACGCGAAATAGTTTTCGACGAAACAGAATCGCTATTGCGCTATTCGGGAGGCGATGCGCGCAAATTGCTGAACATACTGGAACTTGTAGTCGCTTCAGAACCCGAAGCAACAGTACATTTTACCAACGAAATAGTGACCGAGCGCCTGCAACAAAACCCAATGGCCTACGACAAAGACGGCGAAATGCATTACGACATTATATCAGCTTTCATTAAATCCATTCGCGGGAGCGATCCTGATGCTGCTATTTATTGGTTGGCACGCATGGTGGCCGGAGGCGAAGATCCTAAATTTATTGCACGGCGACTGGTGATTTCGGCGGCAGAAGACATTGGATTGGCAAATCCAAATGCTCTATTGTTGGCAAATGCCTGTTTTGATGCTTTACAAAAAATTGGTTGGCCCGAAGGTCGTATCATTTTAGCCGAAGCAACCATTTATCTGGCTTCGTCACCGAAAAGCAATTCGGCCTATCTTGCCATCGACAACGCACTGGCACTTGTAGAGCAAACGGGAAATTTACCCGTACCTCTGCATTTACGAAATTCGCCCACCAAACTAATGAAAGAGCTAAATTACGGCAAGAATTACAAGTATTCGCACGATTTCCCGAATCACTTTGTAGAACAACAATTTCTTCCCGACGCACTACAAAACCACTCGATATGGAAAGTACAGGAAAATCCTGCTGAGAAAAAACTCGGAGAATGGCTGAGAATGCTTTGGAAAGGACGTTTTTGAATCAGTGATTGATCTGAGAAATCAAAACACAAGAACTACAGTAGCATAAAAACGGCACAACTAATTGTTTCTCAAATTGCTTAAATTATATAAATATGCGATTGATTGTAACAACATACAAGAACTTTTAGTAATTTTGCAGCATAAATAAATGTGGAGAGATTTGGACTGCTTGCAACCACAGAAAAAAATGCTAAATTGCAACTGATTTTCTGCGCCTTATATAGTCCTCCAAAACAACCCTCCCGTTTATTTGTTAGTTATTTAATTGTAAATTTCTAAATTAATTAATTGTAAACAATATGGGATATTTATTTTCATCCGAATCGGTTTCAGAAGGTCATCCTGATAAAGTAGCCGATCAAATTTCAGATGCCATTCTCGACAATTTTCTGGCACTGGACAGCAGCTCAAAAGTAGCCTGCGAAACCCTTGTAACTACCGGTCAGGTTGTACTTGCCGGCGAAGTAAAATCAAATGCATACATCGACGTTCAGTCAGTGGCCCGCCGCGTAATCAATCGCATTGGATACACAAAAAGTGAATATATGTTCGACGGAAATGCCTGCGGTATTTTCTCATCTATTCACGAACAATCGGGCGACATCAACCGCGGCGTAGAACGTGAAGACCCTATGAATCAGGGAGCAGGCGACCAGGGAATGATGTTTGGTTACGCCACCAACGAAACCAAAAACTTAATGCCGATTGCGCTTGACCTGTCACACGCTTTGGTAGAAGAACTTGCTGCCATACGCCGCGAAGGAAAAGTAATGACTTACCTTCGTCCCGATTCAAAATCGCAGGTAACAATAGAATACGACGACAACAACCAACCTGTAAAGGTAAATACAATTGTAGTTTCGACGCAGCACGATGATTTTGTACAGCCTTCGGCAACAAAAACACGGGAAGAAGCCGACGAAGAAATGCTGGCTAAAATCCGTCAGGACGTAGCAGACATTCTGATTCCGCGCGTTCAGGCGCTGGATACTCAGTTTGCACAACTATTTAAAGGAGAATACACTTTACACGTGAATCCTACCGGAAAATTCGTTATCGGCGGTCCTCATGGCGACACCGGACTGACAGGACGTAAAATCATTGTAGATACTTACGGCGGTAAAGGTGCGCACGGAGGTGGTGCTTTCTCGGGTAAAGACCCTTCCAAAGTAGATCGATCGGCTGCCTATGCTGCCCGTCACATTGCAAAAAACATAGTAGCAGCAGGCGTGGCCAACGAAGTATTGGTACAGGTAGCCTATGCTATCGGCGTGGCAAAACCAATGAATCTTTATGTAAACACTTACGGAACAGCACAGGTAGGCCTGAACGATGGTGAAATCGCTGCTAAAATTGAGAAGCTATTCGATATGCGCCCAAAAGCCATCGAAGAACGCCTGAAACTGCGTAATCCTATTTACGAAGAAACAGCTTCTTACGGTCATGTTGGTCGCACTCCGGTGGAGGTAACCAAATGTTTTAAAGACGGAAACGGCAAAGAAATATGCCTGAACGTTGAGCTTTTCACCTGGGAAAAAACAGACATGATTGAAGCTATTAAAGCTGAATTTAGTCTCTAAAAACTACTTTCCAAAACAATACGCCGATAGGTTGCAGATACTGAAAATCTGCAACCTATTGTTTTTTATCCTTCAACCGCATCTGCATTCAACAAAAACCGCCCCTGATTCGTTATGATATAAATTAATTATTGTAAAATGTCAGAAAAGCCTGTTGTTTTTTTCGATGGATATTGCAAGCTCTGCTCCGGGTGGGTTCGGTTTCTGATGAAGAACAATGGAGAGGAGAAATTCAATTTTGTGGCATTGCAATCAGAAGGAGGACAAAAGACTTTGAAAGTGCTTGAATTATCGACAGACGACCTGACGACAATTATTTACCGGCGCAACAATACATATTATAGTCACTCTTCGGCAGTACTTGAAATACTACATGACCTTGGAGGGCCGTGGAAACCATTCTACATCTTCAAACTTATACCTGCTTTTGTTCGCGACTATCTATACAGGTCGGTTTCAAAATCGAGGTATAAAATTTTTGGAAGGAACAATTCGTGTCTGATTCCGAAAAAGAATGTAAAAAAAATGCTTTGAACAACTGAAAAAACCAATAAATTCCATCTTTTGCAGTAACTTTGCATCTTAATTCCGAAAAAACATATGTGGGAAAAATTAAGAAATCTGCTTTCCTCAATCTTGCCATTCATAAAATCAGGCTGGCAGAAATTCATTAGCTGGCGTAAGTACAGATACGAAAGATTCAGGCATTTGCCCTGGTACCGAAAACTCGGTAATATGGCACTTACTTTCTGCTGGATGTTCCTGCTCTTTTTGTTCCTGGTGGACATTAACTTTCTGTGGTTATTCGGAAAATCGCCCACCTTGCATAGCATCAGCCACCCCGACCAAAGTCTGGCTACAGAAATTATTTCGGCGGATGGGAAGGTGATTGGTAAGTACTTTACCGAGAACCGAATGTCGGTGGAATACGACGAAATTTCGCCCATCATTATTCAAACATTGATAACCACCGAAGATGAACGTTTCTACGATCATTTCGGCATCGACTTTCAGGGCGTATTTGCGGCTATTAAGGACATGACGCAGGGCAATGCCCGTGGCGCCAGTACCATTACGCAGCAATTGGTGAAAAACATGTACAAAACCCGAAACCAATACTCCAAAGGTCTTTTTGGTCATATCCCTGGCATCAAACTTTTGATAATGAAAACCAAGGAATGGGTAACTGCTGTGAAAATTGAAATTTTTTACACAAAAAAAGAAATCCTGACCATGTACTTCAACACGGTAGATTTCGGGAGCAATTCATTTGGAATCCGTACAGCAGCTAAAACTTATTTCAAAACAACGCCTGCAAAACTCAACTACGAACAGTCGGCCACACTGATAGGTCTGCTGAAAGCAACTACCAGCTACAACCCGAAAATCAACCCGAAACGTTCGAAAGAGCGACGCAATGTTGTTTTGCAAAATCTTGTAACACATAAAGTGATCACTCAACATCAATGTGATTCATTAAAGGAAATTCCTATTCAGCTTAATTTCAGCGTAGAGCAATCGTACGACGGTGAAGCGCTTCATTTCAGAAGCTACCTTGCCAAATATCTCGAAGAATGGGAAGAAGCCAACGGCTACGACATCTATTCTGATGGATTAAAAATCTACGTAACACTCGATTCGCGTTTACAGAAATATGCCGAAGAGGCTGTAGAAAAACAAATGCGGACAGTGCAGCGTCGGTTCTTCGATCACTGGCGCGGACAAAATCCATGGCAGGACGAAAAGCACAACGACATTCCTAATTTTATCGAAGACAAAGCGAAGAAAACAAAGGCTTATGCTTCGCTGAGCGAAAAGTTCGGTGGAAATAAAGATTCTATTTTCAAGTATCTGAACATACCTCATCGCACCAAGGTATTCGATTACGACCTGATTGAAAAAGACACCACACTCAGCGTAATGGACTCTATTCGGTACATGAACCACTTTATGCATACCAGTTTTGTGGCCATGGAACCCAACACAGGAAATGTAAAAGCCTGGGTGGGCGATATCAATTTTAAGTTTTGGCAATACGACAAGGTGGCACAATCGAAACGGCAACCGGGGTCAACGTTCAAACTTTTTGTTTATACCGCTGCTATGCTACATGGCAAGGCGCCCTGCGATAAAATAACCGACAAACGCGTGACCTGGGAATACGAGGAAAATGGCGAAACAAAATCGTGGACACCACACAATGCCAATGGCACTTATCTTGGCTACTCGATGACGCTTAAACATGCTTTTGCGCGATCTATCAACACCGTTGCGGTGCAGCTGGCACAGGAAGTAGGGATTCCTGAAATTATAAAAACAGCGCATTTACTCGGTATCAAAACGCCGCTCGATAATAAACCATCTACCTGTCTGGGTTCATCTGACGTTTCGCTACTCGAACTTGTAAATTCGTTCGGAACAGTAGTAAACGAAGGAATGTATCACGATCCGATTTTAGTGAGCCGCATAGAAGACAAGAACGGAAAAGTAATTTATCAGGCAGCTACCGAACAAAAACGCGTTATCTCGTACGAAACGGCATGGTTGATGACCGAGATGCTCAAAGGCGGTATGACCGAACCCGGAGGAACAACACAGGCCCTGTGGGAATGGGATTTATTTAATTACAATACGGATTTCGGAGGAAAGACAGGAACATCGTCGAATCACTCGGATGCCTGGTTCGTAGGGGTTACAAAAAACCTGATCGGAGGTGCCTGGGTAGGTGGCGAACATCGTAGCGTTCACTTCAGAACCGGTCAACTTGGCGAAGGCAGTCGCACCGCCCTGCCTATTTTCGGTTTATTTATGGAAAAGGTACTGAAGGACGAAAACTTTAAACAATACCGAGGTAAATTCCCCACCAAGCCAAAGGAAAAGATTCTTCGTTCGTACAATTGTCACACTTACATACCACGCGATACTACGGCGCATGACTCCACGTCGGCCGACGATATTTCGCTGGATGCAATACCACTGGAAGAATCGACAAGTATTCCCGCTCCTCCGACTCCGACAAAAGTAGCACCCTAATTAAAAAATGCTCAGGAAAAAAATAAGTTTCCTGAGCATTTTTTTATTAGATAATGTATGATAGTATTTACTATTGAATGAGAATCAGGAGGTGAAAATAATTCTATTCTGCTTACAGTAAATTATTTCCCGTAGGGAATGTATATTAATAGAAAATAAAATCACCAAAAAACAGTTCCCCGTAGGGGATAAACAAATATATAACATTAATGTCCTACGGACAATAAGACATTGACACATGTTCATTCTATTGATATTGAAGTCATACGGACTATTTTCAACTCCTGATTCGCTTATTCAACAAAAGGAGATCAACAACATATAACTTGTTTATTACGCAGCATTCTACCATTTTCATTACTTAAAAGTACTGTAATAAACTAAATTCCGGCAACA
>JAYFRI010000336.1:0-3905 GCA_034926015.1 Paludibacter sp.
AAAAGTAATTACCAGCAACCGTGCAGTTGTTCCCATGTCTTAGAGTCAACATGCCTTTGCATTCAAGAAAAAGATTGTTTGAATATATATTTCCGCAGGATTTGTTTGAAATTACTTCTATTTCGCCATTACACTTTTCGAAAAAATTGCCCGAAACACTTACATTGGCTGTGGTCATAGATGTAGAGCTATCGCCAATGCGAATAATTTCTTGTCCGTTAAGTTCATTTCCATTTCCATCGAAATTTGCATTGCGATAACCAAAGTAATTGTTTGAAATAACATGATTTACAGTTAGTCCGCTTGTGAGCCAGACCACTAATAAAGTACCGGAGTTAGTTTTGTTTTCGAACGAACAATGATTAACCGTGTTATTTGTTCCGTAAAGCGATATCCATTTGCTGTCTACAGAGTTGTTGATTGGATTGTAGTTGGCTATGGCTGAGTTTTCCAGAATACTATTGTGTGCCAGTTCCGAGGCTGATGTTCTGAATTCGACAACAGGAGCACCACTCAATGTCCCGTTTTTGAAATATAAACCTGATACGATGATATAATTTCCAGAAAATGAGAGGCGTGAGTTCCCATTTAGTATTACGTTTCCTGGCGATTCAGCTATCAGCACTACAGGTTGAAGAGCCGTTCCGTTTGCTTTAAGTGAAATAGCCTGATTTGTCCATGTGCAGTTTTTCATTACAATTGTATCACCTGCTGTCCAGGTTCCATTATTGATAGTGGCAGCAGTTGTAACTATTGTTCGTCGGGCATAGACTGTACCGATTGAAAAGAGTATAATTAAATAAGTTAAAAAATATTTCACGTTTCTGAATGTGTTTTACGACTCTGAAAATAAGAGTTTTTAATTCTTTTGTCTAAGGATTAGAATCTGAAATATTCAGTGACCCGAAACTAAGTCCGGATCACTGAATAAGATATTATTGGATACGAATCTTAGCAAATGATTTTATTCCATTGTTGTCGGTAAAATGAACGAGGTACAATCCAGCTTCCAGTTGAGTTGTAAATGAGCTTTCTGTTTTTGCAGAAAGTAATTCAACACCACTTAGCGAATAAACTTTTAGTTGACCTGCCGTACCGGAGATAATGTCTTTGTTGTGAGCATAAACATTATGGAAATTTGATTGAGGTTGGTTTATGCCCGATGTTATACCCATTACAACCGCTTCCCATGTTTTACCTACACGAATATTCCCTATTTGTCCGCCAATTCCACGTTGACGAATATTAATTTTCATTGGAGTTCCAGTAGAATAATCAGTTTGAGAATCAGTTGTGCTAAACTTGTTTACTTGTTGTGCCTCAACTTTAGTTGGATCCGGATTAATAAACAGAGTAATGACATCATTACTTGAACCTTCAAATATTTCATATTTCGCGACTAAAAGGTGGTTTATTCCAGTCCCAAGTGTCATCGAAAGCGCAGCGGAAGAACTTGCATCCAAGACGGAAGCTGTTGATGAATTTTTTGAAATTGAAAATATTACTTCATCTCCTGCTGTATTGTTCTTTGCAAAAATACGTCCACGGGTAAAACTCGAAGTTTCAGAACCTTCAAAAGTGAAGAAGTCGCGGTGTGATCGGAATGAAGCCGGGTTGATATTGACGATGAAAGATGCATAAATTGCGCCTGATGCAGCAACTTTCAATGTGTCGTTTCCGGGAAAAATAATACGTTTTGTTGAGATTCGTTGTGTTGCCGTTGTAGCTCCGACTGCCGAGTCAAGTACTGCTACATGACCAGTGTTTGAACCGGGATAGTCAGAATAGAACAATGGAAATTCATCAATTTTAGGGCTAACGCCTAAATTATCACCTGATTTTGGTGACACGTACCAATTGTTGTAGTCTTCAAGGTTTCCATTTACGGTCGCCGTTTCAAAATTTTCAATAAAAACCTGTGCATGAACTGTGAAAACTGTCATGCAGATAACTAAGAGTAAAATTACTTTTTTCATAACATTTATTTTTTAGTAAAACAATTTATATTAATACAATAGATAGTTATTGTCTTTTCCTGTCATTGGTAAAAGTTTGTTGTATATGCTTTTATATATTGGCTTTGAGAGATATTTATCAACTCTGAGTAGTTGCCAGCACAATTCCTTTTGCACCTTATCCCAATCTCTGATTTGTTGATATGGAAATTCCGATTGAGGCTTACCAAGATAAGGTACCAGGAACTCAATTGTTTTTGTTATGTTGCGGCCGTCATCAGAAGTAGCATTAAATAAATCGATGTTTAGTGACCTTGCCATTATTGCCATATCAATAAAATGAGTCAGATTGAATACCGAATAACCAAAAGCAGTTGTACGAGCCAGTTCAAGTGGTTGAGACCCGTTAGGCTCAATTTGCTTAAAGAGTCGTTTCGCAGGAAATTCTTTGATCACTTTTTCGGCAATGTCATGTTTACCTACAAACAAAGCATATCGGGCGACCTGAATGTCGAAAGCCGTTCCATGATTGTTTTTAGCATTATTTTCTTCTCGTCCAATTTCGGATGTAAGCATCCAGTCAAGATAGCTACAGAACCATGTATTCAGCGCTTCCTGGTCTGCTTTGCTGAATTTTTTTGACTTTTTGAGAAGTTCAACACCATCTAACATTTCGACAAACGAATAGGTATCTAATACTCCTTCTCCACGACCTTTACCTTCGTTGCGCCCGGGTATTGTTTGTCCGAAATTCATATTCGGGTTCATTTTTGTGTCTTTATTGATAAACCAGATGCTCAGATTCTCAATAGCTTTTGCTGCATATTTTTCGTCGTTAGTGAGATAGAAAGCTAACGAAAGCGTATAAATACTTCGTGCTGCTTTACCTAATGGTATTCTGTCAAGTTTATCAATTTCAGAATTAACAACACCATCTTTTCTGATATATGGTAGCCCATCTGCTGTAGCCGGATTTGGCCACCAATAACGTCCCATACTCATATAATCGTGTTTGTCGCCACTGGGTGGTGTCATGGGTTTATCCATGACAGTTATTATGTTTGAAGTCAAATTTTTATCTGCTTCCCGAATCAGGTATTTGGTAGCTTCTGAGTTAAGCACCTTAGCATTATCAATGCTCTGCATGTTCCATATTTTGGGTTGAGCATACATAGATACGCTGCAAATTATCGAGAATATAAATACTATTTTTTTGTTCATAAATGTATATTGTAAATTAAACCGGTTTACTCGTATTTGGGAGCTTTTATTCCTTTAGAGATTAATTCAAAATTATCTGTTCGGAATGGAGTTGCCGGAAAACCATCGATGTTTTTTAGATTTGCATCTGTCCAGTTAGCCCAACCATAGCGCACAGCTATTGGCTTTGTTATTCCGTCAGCTGTAACAACCACATGGTTTCCAACTATTTCTGCTTTAGCAGGTATAAATTTTTTATCGACACCACAGATACTAAATCCCTTCAATTCGCCTTCTGAAGACAAACCTTTGTTTACAAAATCAAAATTTAAAATGGCTTTGTTGGCTTCAAATTTTACAGACTTATAAACAGGACCAGAGTAGGGAACATTCAATTTGTAAACCTGACTGAACGCTATAGCTGCTAAGCGCTCTCCAATAGGCTTTTTGTTGGTAGGATGTATTGTGTTTTTTTCGCCATAATCCAGTGAAACTGCCATCCCTGTATTTTTTACTTTTTGCCAGGTCATTAGTTGAGCTTCACGAAGTTCAGCCCACATGGGTTGGATTCCGTATGAAGGATGATCGTAATTTGCTAACTGAACAAAGAAAAATGGTAGTTTTTGATTTTTGAAATCGGAACGCCATTCTTCAATTAATGCGGGGAAAAGAGTTCTATATTGTTCCGAACGAGGTGCATTGGCTTCGCCCTGATACCATATTACCCCTTTTGCAGTAAACGGAATGATA
>JAYFRI010000037.1:0-3253 GCA_034926015.1 Paludibacter sp.
AGCACACATTTATCACACAGTATGCGGCGAGTGTGGCTATTACAGAGGTAAATTAGCAATTGAAAAATTAGCTACTGTTTAACCAACAGCAGTTGATTTATTTTTATAATTTTATAATTTAAGCCCTGAGTCAAAACTTTGGGCTTGATTTTTTTGTACTTAAACTTAAAGTCAATATGTCTCAAATTCATGCAGCCATTACTGGTATTGGAGGTTATGTTCCCGAATATATACTTAATAATCACGAACTTAGTTCGATGATGGACACCAGCGACGAATGGATTACATCACGCGTTGGTATTAAAGAACGACGTATTTTAAAAGAGCCAAACACAGGCCCTTCATTCATGGCTGCCAAAGCCGGACTGGAACTCTTAGCTAAAACTGGAACTAAACCCGAAGAGATCGATCTGATTATTGTTGCAACAAGCACTGCCGATCACATTTTCCCATCGTGCGCTTCAATGGTCGCCGACAAGCTTGGCATTTTAAATGCACTTGCCTTCGATATTCAGGCAGCTTGCTCCGGTTTTTTGGTTGCACTCACTAACGCAGCCAGCTTTATTGAGTCGGGAAGATTTAAAAAAGTCCTCGTTTTTGGCGCCGAAAAAATGTCGGCAATCACCAACTACAACGACCGCACAACCGCTCCTCTATTTGGAGATGGTGCAGCAGCAGTCATGCTCGAACCTACTACCGATGATGTTGGTCTAATGGACTCTATCCTTCACACTGATGGATCCGGCGGTTCTCACCTCATGATGAAGGCTGGTGGATCAGCAAACCCCGCTTCGAGCCAAACCATAGAAAACAATGAGCACACCGTTTATCAGGAAGGTCAGTATGTATTCAAACATGCTGTAACCAAAATGGCAGGCGTTTCGGGCGACATAATGGACAAGAACAACCTGAAGTCAGAAGACATTGCATGGCTCATACCACACCAGGCAAATTTAAGGATTATTGATGCCACTGTGGAAAGAACAGGCGTTGAGTACAGCAAAGTGCTTATCAACATCGATCGCTTCGGCAACACATCGGCAGCCAGTATTCCTTTGTGTATATGGGAATCGGAATCGAAATTCAAAAAAGGAGATAACATTATACTCACCGCCTTTGGTGCCGGGTTTACCTGGGGAGCCATTTGGCTAAAATGGGCGTATTGACAACTCAACAGCTTTGAGTCACACATAAAAAGCAATCCAAAAGGATTGCTTTTTTTATCTCCATACCTTCCATTTATACGTTTCGTTATGATGATCTTCAGAACGTATGAACACAAAAAAAAGTTGCACATAAATTATTATGTGCAACTTTTTTTGTGGGCGTTGACGGATTCGAACCGCCGACCCTCTGCTTGTAAGGCAGATGCTCTGAACCAGCTGAGCTAAACGCCCGAAATGTGTGTTTTTTATAAGATACCAATTTTAAAAGTGGGCGTTGACGGATTCGAACCGCCGACCCTCTGCTTGTAAGGCAGATGCTCTGAACCAGCTGAGCTAAACGCCCGAATTTGTATCCGGATTTGTAATACCTTTCTCCAAAAGCGTTGCAAAGATACTGCTTTTTTTGATATTTCAAAATATACAATTCACTTTTTTGAGCTATTTTTTAAACTTTCAGATCAACTATCTTATTAGCAGATCCGAACAAATTCCATTTAATTATTATTCATCCGGATCCGAAGTAAATCAGTACTCAAATAATCCAAATTCGCTTTCAATAAGGAGTTCTTTTTTGTCGGAACGCTCGCAATGTCCAACGATTTGCGCTTCGATACCGAAAGATGCAGCGATTTCAATCACTTTTGCAGCAAACTCCATCGGCAAATAAACCTCGAGTCTGTGCCCCATATTAAATACTTTATACATTTCTTTCCAATCAGTCCCCGATTCTTTCTGAATCAATTTAAAAAGTGGTGGAACGGGAAACATATTATTCTTAATAACTTTAAGATTGTCGATAAAATGAAGGATCTTGGTTTGAGCGCCACCAGAACAATGCACCATTCCATGTATGTTAGGTCTGAGTTCTTCAAGTAGTTTTTTTACAACAGGCGCATAAGTACGGGTAGGCGAAAGCACAAGCTTCCCTGCATCGATACCCAAACCCTGAATCTGATCAGTCAGACGACACGAGCCCGAATAAGCCAATTCCTTTGGAATATCGGGGTTATAGCTTTCAGGATACAAATCGGCAAGATAGCTGGCAAAAACATCATGACGGGCCGAGGTAAGCCCATTACTACCCATCCCTCCATTGTATTCCTTTTCGTAAGTTGCCCGTCCACTCGACGAAAGCCCTACAATCACATCACCGGGGCTGATATTAGCATTGTCAATTACATCGGAACGCTTCATACGACAAGTTACCGTACTATCAACAATCACCGTGCGCACCAAATCTCCAACATCAGCAGTTTCGCCACCTGTAGGATAGATATTCACCCCCATTGCGGCCAATTCGTCCACAAGCTCATTTGTTCCGTTTATAATAGCCGAAATAACCTCTCCTGTAATTTTATTTTTATTCCGCCCAATCGTGGACGACAGTAGAATGTTATCTGTAGCTCCCACACACAACAAATCGTCAATATTCATAATGAGTGCATCCTGGGCAATACCCTTCCAAACCGACAAGTCCCCTGTCTCGCGCCAGTAGACATAGGCCAGCGCTGATTTTGTACCTGCTCCATCGGCATGCATAATGTTACAGTACTCAGGGTCGTTAGCAAGAAAATCGGGAATTATTTTACAAAAAGCTTTAGGGAAAAGTCCTTTATCGATATTCTTTATCGCGTTATGAACATCTTCTTTCGATGCTGAAACACCTCGCAGATTGTAGCGTTGATCACTCATTTTGTTGTTTTTGAAAATTTATAAAACTCTTTATCTTTATATTGACTCATTACAATCACTGTTTATCTTCCTGAATTGGAAATCAGTTCTGCAATTCGTGAATTCAATTTATCTTCTTTATTTAATTTTTCGAGACTTATGTGCATTCTGTAGCACCAAAAGTTTCGTGGATTGCTGGGCACGTTAATACGCTCGGCAAAAGGGTGTTCGAGACATAATTTAGTTTCGAGCGCCATCCAATCCTGCCACGGGAGAATAATCCACATAGCTTCAGATGCCAAATGTTGTTCAATAATTTTTTCGGCAATCCATTGCTCACATTTTTCAGGTGCTGGCCCCTGAAAGCCTAACACCCGGTTATAAAACCGCTGAATAAGCGTCGGATCCTCCTCCCA
>JAYFRI010000284.1:0-5452 GCA_034926015.1 Paludibacter sp.
CTTTTGCTTTGCTTTTTTGCATTGGGCGTGTTTATGCACAGTCCACAGCAACTGAACGTCCGCGACTTGTGGTGGGCATTATGATTGATGGTTTGCAGCAAAGTCATTTGGAGAAGATGATGAATTCATTTGATCCGGGTGGATTTAAACTGTTGGTTCAGCAGGGAGCTAAACTCAGCAATGTAAGTTATAATATCGTTTCTGCGGGAAATGCTGCTGATATCGCTTCGGTGGTGACCGGATCGGTACCTTTTTACAACGGTGTGGTCGGGAATAGGTTTTATAACAGATTGAGCGATAAAGTGCAGTCGATAATTGCTGATGATCAGGAAATTGGTATAGGAACTTCCGAAACTGTTTCGGCACATAATTTATTGTCATCTACAGTGTTGGATGAATTGATGATGTCGTTTCCGGGGAGGGCAAAAAGTTATGCTGTGGCCATTCAACCCGAGGATGCGATCATGTTGGGAGGTCATACAGCAGGAAGTGTAGCATGGATTGACGATGTGTTTCTTAAGTGGGTAACTACAGGTTATTACAGAGAGGGACTCAATAGGGCTGCCGATGAAATGAACGTGAATGGTGAGTTCAGGAATATTATCGGCACTTCGTGGCAACCACTCTATGCAATATCTACCTACCAGGCCGCTTCTAAAAATAAATATATCGAAGCTTTCAGTTACCGACCTACCGATAAAAAAGGCAAACAAACATCGGCAACTATACTTAAAAATACGCCGGCTGCTAATAGGTTGGTAGCCGAATTGGGCTACAAAATTATTGAACAAGAACAATTAGGAACCGATGATGTGCCCGATATGCTGATGCTTCAGTTTACGGTACGTACACCAAATGAGAAGCTGTTTTCGCTTCATTCGGCCGAGAAGGAAGATCTTTATTTAAGACTCGATAAAGAAATTCAGATACTTATCAGGCAAATTGAAGCTAAAATAGGAGTGGATAAGACACTCTTTTTTATGTTTGGAAATCAGACAGATCAACACTCGCCTACTGAGTTGGGCGAAAACAATATACCTGCCGGATATTTTAGTGCCAACCGATCAATGTCGTTGGTAAATACCTATTTGATGGCGTTGTATGGACAAGAAAGGTGGATTACTGGCTACTACGGAAAAAATATTTTTCTGAATAAACAAAAAATCGAAGAGAAAAAACTTAATTTGAGAGAAATGCAACAAACAGTTGCTGATTTCATGCATGAGTTTGAAGGGGTTCATTCAGCATATCCTGTTTCTCAGCTGCTTAATATGGGTGGAAGTTCCAATTCTGAAGTCAACCGATTGCGTAATTCGGTGCATAAAAACAGTGTGGGCGATGTTGTTATCTCGTTGATGCCTGGTTGGCTCGAAGTAGACGAAAAGCTGAATCCGGTGGGTGAATCCAATGCCATTGTTTCGTATTCGCCGGTTTGTTTTTATGGCAAAAATATAAAAGCTCAGCAAATTAGTACTCCTTACCGCATGAGTGATATTGCTCCCACCATCTCACGTTTGCTGAATATTCCATTGCCCAATGCATGTATCGGAAACCCAATTGTTGAGTTGACGACAATGCCATGAGGAGCGTTTTTTAATTGAAAAAATAAATCATATAATAACAAAGATAAATGCAATATAATTTCGACGAAGTAATCGACCGTAAAAATACAAATGCAGTAAAACTTGAACGTTGTAAAGCTCTTTTTGGAACTGATGATGTATTGCCTTTATGGGTGGCCGATATGGACTTTCGGACACCCGATTTTATTTTAGATGCACTGCGTCAGCGGCTCGAGCATCCCATTTTGGGTTACACTATGCCTCCGGCTAATTTTTATCCGCTTATGCAACAGTGGATTACGGCTCATCACAACTGGAATGTGAAACGTGAATGGATTGGGTTTTTGCCCGGCATTGTTCCCGGACTTGCTTTTGCTGTACAGTGCCTCACCGAAGTTGGCGATGAAATTATTGTTCAACCTCCTGTTTATTATCCCTTTTTCAATGTTGTCAAAAACAATAACCGTACTTTGGTCTATAACCCGTTGATTGAGAAGGATGGGAAATTCGTAATGGATTTTGAAGATTTGGAGACGAAATTCAGTTCGAAAACGAAACTTTTCATACTTTGTAATCCTCACAATCCCGGAGGAAGAGTGTGGATGCACGAAGAATTGCAACAATTGGCCGATATTTGCGAAAAACACAATGTAACCATTGTGTCCGATGAAATACATGCCGACATGGTGTTGCCCGGAAATACCCGACATACGCCTATGGCTTGTGTGTCAGAATGGGCCGAAAATCACACCGTTACTTTTATGGCACCTACAAAAGTATTCAATATGCCAGGTCTTATCAGTTCGGGCTACATTATTCCCAATGCGGATTTGAGACATAAATTTGCTGAATTTCTCGAAGCATCAGAAATGAATTCGGGCAATTTGTTTGCTTATATCGGTGCTGTGGCGGCCTACGAACATGGAGAGGAGTGGCGTTTGCAAATGCTTGATTATGTGAAGAAAAATATAGATTTTATTGCAGAATATCTGAGTAAGCATGTTCCACGGATTGTTCCAATGATTCCTGAAGCATCGTTTCTGGTCTGGCTCGATTGTGAAAACTTAGGCATGGAAACAGACGAGCTGCATCGGTTTTTCTCACTTCAGGCGCGTTTGGGCCTGAACAAAGGGACGATTTTTGGTCCCGGAGGCGAAAATCATTTAAGGCTAAATGTGGCTTGTCCCAGAAGTGTACTTGCACAGGCAATGGACCAATTAAAGGCGGCTGTAGACGCATTAAACTAATTGCTCAAGATTGGAAAAACAGAATGAGTCTGGATGAAAGGTTGCAATATAATGAAACTAACGCATGCCCAATTGGGAATAAATAGTTCAAATAAACAAAATGGATGTAAAAATTGATGCTTCGTGGAAAAGGGTTTTGCAGGATGAGTTTGAAAAACCATATTTTGCTCAACTCACAAGTTTTGTACGTGACGAATACAAAACAAAAAAGATTTTTCCGCCTGGAAATATGATATTCAGTGCATTTGATCATTGTCCGTTCGACAAAGTGAAGGTGGTGATTATTGGACAGGATCCTTATCACAACGATGGTCAGGCGCACGGATTGTGTTTTTCGGTAAACTCAGGTGTCGATTTTCCACCTTCCCTGATTAATATTTTCAAAGAGATAGAAAGAGATTTGGGAAAACCAATGCCAACGAGTGGTAATTTGGAACGTTGGGCCGACCAGGGCGTGCTGTTGCTCAATGCCACGCTTACAGTGCAGGCACACTCAGCCGGTTCGCATCAGGGACGTGGTTGGGAAACTTTTACCGACGCTGTGATTCGTAAAGTGGCTCAGGAAAAGGAGCATGTTGTATTTATGCTGTGGGGAAACTATGCGCAGCAGAAGGGTGCTGTTGTTGATGGGCAGAAGCATTTGGTGTTGAAGTCGGTGCATCCATCGCCATTGTCGGCTTACCGTGGATTTATTGGCTGTGGCCATTTCTCGACAGCGAACAATTATCTCATAAGCAATGACTTAAATCCAATCAACTGGTAACTTTATTAAAAAATCATTTCAAAAATTTATAATAACACAATAAAAATTATTTCAAACAAAATGGCATTACAGGAAGAATTTGAATCGCAGGGAAATTTTTTATTCAGATATCGTGGAAATTTACCACTGATTATCGTATTTGTAGGGATATTCGTATTTGTTTTTGATAAACTATATAGTGTGGATGGAAGTTGCGTACCTTATAGTGTCATTGAATATTGTAGTCTGGCAGTTTCGCTTTTAGGATTGGGCATAAGAATTTACACCGTGGGACACACACCGGCAAATACTTCGGGCCGAAACACGAAACAAGGCCAGCTGGCCGATGAGCTGAATAGCAGTGGTATTTATTCATGTGTGAGGCATCCGCTTTACCTTGGTAACTTTTTTATGTGGTTAGGTGCTGCTTTGCTGATTGCTAACGCATGGTTTGTTGTTGTTTTTATTCTTGTTTACTGGGTTTATTACGAGAGAATTATGTATGCCGAAGAACAATTTTTGCGCGGTAAGTTTGGTACGGTTTATACCGATTGGGCAGCACATACTCCGGCATTTATTCCAAGCTTTAAGCATTTTAAAAGACCAGAATACGATTTTAGTGTCAAAAAAGTGATTAAAAAGGAGAAAAACGGCTTACTCGCGATTTTTGTTTTGCTTTTTGTGTTTCACAACCTGGGATATTCCATCGAAAATTCACAAATTAAGTTGGATATAGACTGGATTTTTATATGCACAGTGGTATCTTTGGTATTGTACCTTATTCTAAAAGTTTTAAAGCACAACACAAAGCTGTTTGATGAGACCGGACGATAAGACTATTTTCGGTAGAAAGTAACAAAAAACCTCTGTACTTAAAAATGTTATTTTTTGCATGGTGCTGATTTGTAGCGCAATAGAGATTGGTGATTATTTTTTTTTAAAAAATATAAATTATTTCAAAAAGAATTACTAACTTGCGCCAATAATTTTTAAAAACTATTAAATGAGTAACGGAACAGTAAAATTTTTTAATGAATCAAAAGGTTTTGGATTCATTAAGGACTCAGATTAATCGAAAGAATACTTTGTACATTATACCGGTTTGATTGACAAAATCAAGGAAAACGACGAAGTAACTTTTGATATCGAAGAAGGAAGAAAAGGATTAAATGCAGTAAATGTGAAACTATCATAGGTTTATCAAACAAAATGCAATCGTTTTTAAGTCTTGCTGATTTTTCAGCAAGACTTTTTTTATTCTAGCGGGTTAGTTTTAAATGTAAGTTGTAAAACTGATAAAAGCGACTGATTACTAAATTTTTCCCATCCAACAAATTTCCGTACCTTTGTGCCCGAATTATTTGCACCCGCTTTGGGGATTTGAGAAAACCCCCAATGAAAAGAAAAATGGAATGTAAATATCTAACTTAATAGATATACAAAAAAACAATGGGAAATATTGTTGCAATTGTGGGTCGACCCAACGTGGGAAAATCGACCTTGTTTAACAGGCTTACCAAAACGCGTAGAGCCATAGTGAATGAAGAAGCCGGAACTACCCGCGACCGTCAGTACGGTAAATGCGAATGGGATGGACGAGAATTTTCGGTGATCGACACCGGAGGCTGGGTTGTAAATTCGGCAGATGTTTTCGAAGACCAGATTAAACGGCATGTGGTGCTCGCCATAGAGGAAGCCGATATTATTCTTTTTATGGTGGATATCCAGAATGGAATTACAGACTACGACCTTGAAGTAGCACAGATTCTGCGAGGACACACCAAACCGGTACTATTGGTTTCAAACAAAGCCGATACTTTCGACTGGCAGTACAATGCTGCAGAGTTTTACAAGTTGGGCCTGGGCGAGCCGATTGTTATTTCGGCCATCAATGGGCTGGG
>JAYFRI010000227.1:0-6166 GCA_034926015.1 Paludibacter sp.
TACGAAATGGCAGGCAAAGCGCCAAATCCCAGACCTTTTTTTACTTTTTGTTGCGAAAAAACAGCTGAAACTGTCATTACAAAACTGATTGCCAACACTAATTTCTTCATAAAACTACTGATTTATAAGCGGGTTGATACATTTTTTGTTTGAATACAGGATTCAAAGATATGAAAAAATCACAAAAAAAGCACACTGTAAGAGTGTGCTTTCGTTGATAGGTGCTTCTGAGCGGATTAATTTTGGTGGCATTCGTTGCAAACGCCTGAATAAGAAATTTCAACAGCATGCACATTGAAACCTGTATTTTTAGGTAACTCGAACAGTGCCGGGGAGAGATTGAAAATGTCGTACACTTTCCCACAGCTTTTGCAAATAAAATGTCCGTGCGAAGTTGTGTCCACATCATAGCGGGCATTTTTTTCGTCGATAACGAGTTGTTGTACTGCACCGCGCTCCAGAAAGAGATTCAGGGTGTTGTATACCGTCGTTTTCGAAAGTGTTGGCATCGTTGGGCTTAATGCAAGGTAAATTTCGTCGATGGTAGGATGAGTCCTGTTTTTAAGTAAGTATTCCATTACGGCAGTTCGTTGAACCGATGGTTTTATCGAAAACTGAAGTAAATAACGATGTGATTGAATTGATGTGTACATTGTAGAAATTAAAGCTTTATATATAACTTGCAAAGATATAACAATTGGACTGAATTATCTCTTCGAAATCCTTGTTTCGGGCTGCTGACAGTGCAGAATTACAGTGTATTTAATGTTATTTAGCAACTTTATTCGATACTGAATTGTAACAGATACAAATTTATTAAATATATCAAACAAAAGTCGCGATTATTTCAGTCGCGACTTTTGTTGAAATGTGTATAAGTGCCGGAGCTTACAGAACGTTGATTTCTTTCAATACATCGTTTGTAGCACGAACAGCAGCGGCGCTCTTAGCGAACAAAGCTGCTTCTTCAGCATTCAGTTTGTAGTCAAGAATTTCTTCCAGACCGTTTTTGCCAATAACACATGGAACGCCGATACAGATATCGTTTTGTCCGTATTCTCCTTCGAGAGCAACGCAACATGGAATAATTTTTTTCTGATCGTGAATGATAGATTCAACAAGATAAGCAGCAGCAGCTCCCGGAGCATACCACGCCGATGTGCCTAACAGACCTGTTAATGTAGCGCCACCTACCATAGTGTCGGCAACTACTTTAGCCAAAGTTTCAGCATCAAGCAATTCGGTTACAGGACGACCTTTGTAATTAGCAAAGCGAGTCAATGGAATCATTGTAGTGTCGCCGTGACCACCAATTACTGTACCTTCTACTTCGGTTGGATTAGCATTCAACGCTTTGCTCAAATAGCATTTGAAACGTGCGCTGTCCAAAGCACCACCCATACCAATGATTTTGTTTTTTGGAAGTCCGGTAGCTTTCAATGCCAGGTAAGTCATAGTGTCCATTGGGTTACTTACTACAACGATAATGGCATTAGGCGAAAATTTCAAAATATTTTCGGCAACGCTTTTTACAATTCCTGCATTTACACCGATCAATTCTTCGCGGGTCATGCCTGGTTTACGTGGAATACCTGAAGTGATAACTACAACATCAGAATCAGCTGTTTGTGCATAATCGTTGGTGCAACCAACAATTTTTGAGTCGAAACCCAACAATGATGCAGTCTGGAGCATGTCTAATGCTTTTCCTTCAGAGATACCTTCTTTTACATCCAGCATGATTACCTGATCGGCTACTTCGTTGAATGCAAGAACATTTGCACATGTGGCACCTACATTACCGGCACCAACTACAGTTACTTTTGACATATTAATTTGTTATTTTAAGTTTTACAATTTATTTCCTCTTCTAAAACGGATACAAAGATATAAATAATCCCGGCAATTAAAGAAAAATTTCTTTAATATTTTCTATTTTTAAATATTCATCTACTTTCTATGCAGGCGACTTGTTATTCAACTCAGGGTTGCTGCTTGCTGCGCCCAAGCAAGCCCGGGATTTATGTATTCAAAAACAGTTTGTGTAAATCCGGGAAATGCTGTACATTTGCACAATACAACACAAAATTAACGCTTATTTCTCATGAACAAATACCTTATTGCCGGAATTGCACTTTTCGGGCTTGTGGCCTGTAATTCGGCCGATCAATTTAAAATAGCAGGGACCGTTGAAAATGCTGCCAAAGAAACCATGTATCTCGAACACATTGGATTGTTGAAAACAGACCTGCTCGATTCGGTAGTGCTTAGCAAAGATGGCGAATTTAAATTTAAGGCGCCGCGTCCCGAGTATCCCGATTTTTACCGCCTGCGCATTGGTGCCAGGACCATTGATTTTGCTGTGGACTCCTGCGAAACTATCACAGTGAAGGCCGATGCTAAAAGCTTTGCCAGTAGTTATCAACTCGAAGGATCGCAAACAAGTAACGACATTCAGCAACTTCGTAAATCTGTTTCGGACATTCAGCGCAAGGTGAATGGTATAACTCCCGAAATGAGCGCGGCTGAACGCAACGCCAAAGTGGCCGAAATAACTGCCGATATTGAAAAGCATAAAGTGATGGCCCGTCAACTGATTCTGCAAAATCCACGTTCGGCGGCTGCTTATTTTGCTATTTATCAGAAAGTAAATAACGCTTACATTTTCTCGCCCTACGTCAAAGAGGATAAACCTTATTGTGCTGCTGTGGCTACATCGTACAACACTTTTATGCCTGATTACGACAGGAGTAAAAACCTCTACGGGCTTGTAATGGACGCCATTCAGACCGAAAGAAAAGAAAAAGCCAACCAGGAATGGGCTGAGATTATCAACAATGCTTCGGCGGGCTATATCGACATTGAACTGAACGACAAAAACAACAAACAACGGAAACTGTCGGAGCTGGAAGGAAAGGTAGTGTTGATTGATTTTTCGTCCTACGAAATGAAAAACAGCGTGCAATATACTTTTGAGCTACGCGAACTTTACAATAAATACAGCGGCCGCGGTTTCGAGATTTTCCAGATTTCGCTGGACCGGAGCAAACTGCTTTGGGAAGAATCGGTGGCTAATTTACCATGGGTGTGTGTGCGCGACGAAAACGGCCCTAACACGCCTGTTGTTTCAGCTTACAATGTAAGAGCTATTCCTACTATTTTCTTAATGAACAGGCAGGGCGACATTATTGGCCGCGATCTGAGTTTCGAAGAGCTTAATGCTAAGATAGCTAAGCTTTTGTAAGCTGATTTTCCTGTCGTTTACAAATACAATATGAGGCATTAATTGCTACGAAGCATCGATACGTCAATCACATTATCATGCATAAATTTATAAAAGAGGCTGCACTTTCAATAGGTTTCGATGCTTGCGGCATAGCCCGGGCAGAGGCGCTTACTGAAGATGCAGCTTTTTTACAACAATGGTTGGCCGAAGGCAAACAGGGGGAAATGGGTTATCTGGCACGTAACTTTGAAAAGCGTACCGATCCCCGGCTTATGGTGCCCGGATGCAAGTCGGTAGTGGTGGTGTTGCTGAATTATTACACTGACAAAGCTCAACCAGCTTCAGCGCCACGCATTGCTAAATATGCATGGTCGGCTACCGATTACCATCAGGTATTGAAACAGAAATTGCTCGAACTGGAGCATAAAATTACAGCAGCATACGGAGCTGAATGTGTGAACAGCGATTACCAACATAGTTTTGTGGATTCGGCGCCGGTGTTGGAAAGACGTTGGGCACAACGTGCAGGACTGGGATGGATAGGTAAACACACACAGTTGATCGCCACCGGCATAGGGTCATATTGTTTTATTGGTGTGCTTATGCTTACTGTGGAAACTGAATACGATGAAGCTGTGCCCGACCGTTGTGGCAAATGTACCCGCTGTATCGATGCCTGTCCGACAAAAGCGCTTACAGGCCGAAGTATGGATGCACGTCGTTGTATTTCGTATCAGACCATAGAATATAAAAAAAAGGTGGAACCTGAATTTCAATCGCTTTTAACGGGTAGGGCATTGGGATGCGATATTTGTGCTGATGTTTGTCCGTGGAATAAGAAGTGGGCAAGGCAACACCAGCATCCCGAACTTGCGCCGGTTGAAGCAATAGGCAGGTGGGAATCGGCCGATTGGCAACAGATGACTCCCGACGTTTTTGGTAAAACATTTAAAAGTTCTGCCATTCAACGGGCAGGTTTTCGGAAACTAAAAGAGAATATTGACATTGTAACCGAAAACAAGCAGTCCACTTCCTAACTTTTTTCTGTTTTTGTTGTTTATTGTATTGAGTTTATTACAAGCATTGAGGCTTTATGAAATGTATTGACTAAGCGCTGACGTCTTAACTTCAATAACTTCTTAACTTCAATAAGACTAACTTCATTAACTTCTTAAAGAGTAACTTCATTAACTTCAAAACAAATAACTTCAAAACAAATAACTTCAATATCTTCATAATAAACAAGTTCTTATTAGCAAAAACGAATTTAAATCGAAAATAATAAAATGTGGAAAGTAAATCCTTTTAAATACAGTCGTCGTCCTGCCTCAGAAGTAAAGGTAGGAACGGTAAAGCTTGGCAGCGATTATCCCGTACGTGTGCAGTCGATGGCCAATACCGACACCAATGATATCGAAAACTCAGTGGCGCAATGCATTCGTATTGTGGAAGCAGGAGCTGATATTGTAAGGTTCACAACACAGGGCATACGCGAAGCCGAAAGTGTGAAACTGATTCACAATGCCATCCGCGAAAAAGGCTACAACACACCGTTGGTGGCCGATATTCATTTCAATGCCAATGCTGCGGATGTGGCAGCGCGCAATGTTGAAAAAGTGCGTATCAACCCGGGCAACTATATTGGCAGCATTAAGATAGGTGATAATTCGGATTATACAGATGCTGAATTTGCAGCCGAGTACGAAAAGATAAGGGCGCGTTTTATTCCTTTCCTCAATATATGTAAGGAAAACAATACCGCCATTCGCATAGGTGTAAATCATGGATCGCTCAGCGAGCGCATGATGAACCGCTATGGCGATACACCGCGTGGCATGGTGGAATCCTGTATGGAATTTCTTAATATTTGCAGGGAAGAAGATTTTCATGATGTTGTTATCTCCATGAAAACATCCAACACGGTAATGATGGTGCAAACCGTTCGCCTGTTGGTGGACGAAATGGAAAAGGCCGATCTGCATTATCCTTTGCATTTAGGAGTTACCGAAGCCGGCGATGGCGAAGATGGACGTATTAAATCGGCCATTGGTATCGGTGGACTGTTGTTGGATGGCATTGGCGATACCATTCGTGTGTCGTTGAGCGAAGAGCCCGAAGCTGAAATTCCTGTGGCGCGTTTGTTGGTTTCGTACATTGGCGAACGTGCAGAGGCAGCAGCCATACAAGCGGTTGAAAGTACTAAGTACTCACGTTACGAATACATTCGCCGTACAACACATGCCGTTGGAAATATAGGTGGCGAAAATGTGCCGGTAGTCTTTGCCGATAAGGATGGCGGATTCAGCACCATACCCGATTACTTATTGGTGGACAACCATGTGTTAAGTACCAATGGCGATACTTATCCTGTTTTCGAAGCAGATTATATACAGACACTTCTTTCGGACAGTTCGGCAATAAAATTCCTGAAACTTGAATATGCCGATTTAACTCCTGAGTTGATCGGTATCCTGAATGAAAGTACCGATATTGTTGTGTTGCTTAGCACATCGCACCCGAATGGCGTAGGCGAACAACGTGCATTTTTCCATACTTTGCTGAACGAAGGTTGTACTGTTCCGGTGGTGCTTTGCCGCAGTTATGCCGAGACTGACCTGCAACACCTTCAGATAAAAGCAGCAACCGATTTGGGCGTTTTGTTTATCGATGGTTTTGGCGATGGTATTTTTCTCGAAAACAAAGGCAATATCGGCGTAGAAGCAGTTTGTTCGGTTGCTTTCGGTATACTTCAGGGGAGCCGTGTACGCATTACAAAGACTGAATATGTGTCCTGTCCTAGTTGCGGACGTACAATGTTCAATCTTCAAACCGTAATTGCCCGCATCAAAGCTCGCACTTCGCACCTGAAAGGTCTTAAAATAGGTATTATGGGTTGCATTGTGAATGGTCCCGGCGAAATGGCCGATGCCGATTATGGCT
>JAYFRI010000220.1:0-6636 GCA_034926015.1 Paludibacter sp.
CCTAAATCGTAGGTAGCAGGGTCAACAATTAAACTTGTTGCATTGAGAGCAACCGTTGCAAATAAACATGCAACTCCGAGTAATAATTTTCTCATGACTGTAATAATTTTAAATTAATAGTTTTTTTTATATCAAGCCGTAAATCGACCTGTATGATTTAAATAATATTTCAATAATCAATGAATGAACTTTAAAACAAGTTGACCATTCAGGGTTTTCAAATGCACAAGATAAACGCCTTTAGGAAGTTCTGATGTAAAGACACGAATATCGTTGTCACCCGGAACTATCGACTTATTTGTGCAAATGCGTTGCAACTCCATTCCGTTTACAGACATCACCGAGGCAGTCATCGCTGTTGTAATAGTGGAGTTGAGCTGTATTGAGAGTTCATTTTCATTTATTCTCAACAGTTTACAACGCATATTATCTTCAAGAATCTGATCAACTGCTGTGTTACCAGCAATTAAAGTTACTTTACGGGTTTCCGACCACGCAGTTGTTAAACCCTCAGAGTATTTAGCATGTACTCTTATGTAGTAGTCACCTGCACTCAAGTCGGTAAATTCTGTTTCCGAAACATAAGCTCCAACCGTACTGATTTTTACATTTCGGGCAGGAAATGTGGATACAGGCGATAATTCTACTCTGTATCCCGAAGCTACATCTTCGGTCCAGTTCACTTTTATCTTATTTCCTGTCAATGTGCTATTTGCCATAGGCGAAAGTATCACAGGAACAGCAGGTATCACCTCTTTGGTTTTAAAGCTGACAACTTCCGACCTCAACAAAATACCATTGACAGTTACACGGACATAATAAGTAGTTAACCCTGTAAGTGTCTTTTCGGGAATTGTAACACTGTTCGTTCCGTTCACTGTAGTATTATAAACAACAGCGCCTGAACCAAATAAATTTGATGTTGCAACTTCAACAAAATAGGAACCTGAAGTACCCAAATTAGTCCAGGTGATTGTTGGGGTTAGGGAAACATTTGTGACACCAGTCAGCGGTTGGATTATTTTAAAATCCTGCGCAGTAACGGTTCTCACTTCAGATATTCCATCCTGTGCGTTAGCTTTTCGTGTCCTTACTCTCCAATAATAGGTTCTTCCTACTTCTAAAACATCTAAGTTTGTAGTAGAAAATGTATTGCCTGTTAATTCGCGCGAACATATAAGTTGAGTAAAAGCATTATCTTTTGCAATTTCGAGATAGTACAATTCTACCGAACCATCGGCAGTCCACGAGAATTCGAATGGTTTAATTAAATTTGCTCCATTAGCAGGAGCTGTGAGCGCAACCACAGCAGGAGTAGCTTCCTGTCGACCCATTACGCGAGGAGCAGACTCGTTTCCGTAACGATCCAGTACAGCAACAGCAAAAGTGTGCGTACTTGCTGATACATTTTTAGGCAATGTATAGCTTGTACTATATGATACACCCGACAAGTATTGAGCATTCGTAAAATTACCTACAGCACCCGCTTTATCGTTCGGTATTGCATACACCGAATAACGAACATTCGAAAATGCACTAGTCCAGCTAAGAACATTTCCTGTGACCGCAATATTGCTAACCATTCCATAATTTGTTCTTTGTTTCCAGTCAATAGCAGGAAGAAGAGACTTGGATGAATAGAAAAACTTCTTCAGGTAGTTTATGAATCCTTTTGTCAGATAAAGTTGTTTTGTTGAGAAAAAGATACTTCCCGGTGCTCCATTTTCATCCGCTGTTCGGTTAATCGTAATTTGTTTCCCAATTTCTTCCTGAGTAAAATTGCTTGCACTGGCACGCATGATATTCGATCCAATTAATCGTCCTTCTATGCTCGTCATTGCATTGATGTTTACAGCTTCACCTTGTGGCGAAACAAAGCCCGATACCCCGGCAGCTCTGGCCTGAGGTGCGTAATTCGATGTTGCCAAGCCTGCGAGATCCTGACTCGAATAGAAATGTTTACCAAATCTGTTCGATAGTGCCGACCACCAGGGGCTTAATGTTCCGTAATCCTGTGGACCACCTGTGGCCCAATACAATTGAGGAGAAATATAATCGACCGAGCCTTCGTTTAACCATGCCACCGGATCGCAATAAATACTTGCATACATATCGCTACCCGAGATTCCGCTTGGAAGTTCTATGCCTTGCTTGGCGGCCACAGTCTGGTTTGTTGTCCAAATACCAAAAGGTGAAACTCCAAAACGCACATAAGGCTTAATCTGTTGGATAGTATCGTAAACAGCTTTCACCATTTTATTCACATTCGAACGGCGCCAATCACCTAAATCCATGTTGGCAGGTTTATACAGTGCCTGCGTATTAGCATCGAGCGAAGCAGGCGTACCACCATAGGCATAAAAGTAATCGTCGAACAAAATACCGTCAACATCATAGTTGTTCACAATTTCAGCTACAATGCTCTGAATACGTTTTACAACTCCCGGCTGTCCGGGATCAAGAATACTGCTACCCGAAGCATAGGTCAGTACCCAATCGGGATTTGTCGCCCTATAATCGCCGGGCTTACCACTCCATTGATTCAATGCTGTCTCGAACCTGTACGGATTTAGCCATGCATGTACTTCAATACCTCTTTTGTGACCTTCCTGAATAACAAATGCCAAAGGATCGTAGCCCGGATTCATACCACGGGTAGCAACAAGATCCGTCGACCAGGGTTCGTACGAAGACTGATACATTGCATCACATCTTGAACGAACCTGGAAACAAACGGCATTCATATTGGCAGAAGCCAACGAATCTAAGATACGTATCATCATATTTTTCTGCGAATTAATTTCTATCGCACTCCCTGTTGTACTTACTACATTGCCCGGCCAATCAATTTGCCAAACTGTAGCAAGCCATGTTGCTCTCATCTCTCGCTTAGGTGTTTGAGCTGAAATAGACAAGACAAAAAGAGAGAAGAAAAATACTAAATATATACGTTTCATATTATTATTTTAGATATAGAAATACACATTATTGACGATTGTTTAGAAACAATCAGCAAACATGAACAATGATTTTATTAAAACAATTTAGATTTTGTATTATTGATAGTTACACCATAAATCTCAACATTATCCACCACACTTTCTACTTTATTTGTAGTAGGATTATAGCGTTTAAGACCTGATTTCATTTTAGCAGCATCACCTGTTCTGTATCCGAAGTAAACAGCTCCATCCTCTGGATCTAAAACCATCTGACTTACTGACACATATTCACCTGAGCTACCTTCTGTATCGGGTACCAGTTCAGCAATTTTACGACCTGCAACATTCAGATTACTGAATTCTTTAATACTGGCCATTTCAGACAGCGGCACTTTGTAGAACCCAGCTACTGCTGCATCGTAAATAGTGAAATAGACAAAACCTCTTGTTTGATCAACTACAAACGATTTGGCAAACATACCCGGTAACACCATACCTGAAGCAGGCTGTGGTAAACCTCCGGCTGTAGGGGTTTTCAAAATATCACTGTCTTTAAATCTGAAAATTCCAGCACCAGCAAAAGTTTTAGACCACCACCATGTATCTCCAACTTTCATAAAGTTCGAATTCATTGCACCATATACATAACCATTTCCGTAATAACCCAGCGTAGCATTTTGCACCCAATAAGGAAAGGTTTTTCTGTCGCCCGGTTCTTTTCCTCCATCCATCGACACATTACGAGTATCAAGACTTATTGTACTAATACCGGTGTTTCTGTCCGAAAAGTAAAGTGTACGTGTAGTTGGATCGATATATCCGTAGTATGGATCGTTAAATGCATAACCACCGTTATTCGTCAACATAGTTTCTACTTTCTTACCATCTTTAGAAATTACTGAAATACTTCCGTCTCCAAGGTTCATGTCAACATCGTTTACGTAATAGTACTGTTTACCTGCATCTAAAACATATAACGAAGAATCGTTGAACAAGATATTAAAAGAATGCTGGCCAGACTTAACGCCAAGGTCATAAGGTAAAATTGTTATGTCAGCAGGCGCATCCTTCACTAATTTAACAGCCATAATATTACCGCCTTTCACAGCATAGTAAAGTGTTTTGGCTGGTTGATTATAGGCAACCTGAACATTCACAACACCTTCCTGAAGGAAACGTCCACCCAGTTTTGTTTGTAGTCTTACTTTCTGAGATCCCACGTTAAGGAATTTAATCTTGCCGGGATTAGCCTGAGAACTGAACTGAACCATCTCACCAGCTTCATTTACAGTTCCAAGTGGGAAAATCCATGTATATTCAACCTCTAAGTTCTGTGGATTTGGCAACTCAACATTTAGTTCAACAGCTGTAGTTTTAACCTCACAAATTCCGTTGGGTATGTCGCCGATTGTAATTGTAGGAAAAATATCACTGATCAGGATACGTTTAGTTGTTGTACCTTCGCCTTCTACAGTTAACTTCACATCATAAGTTCCGGCAGTCTGATAGGTGTGTTTAGGATTGGCTTCTACACTTACAGGAGAGCCATCACCAAAGTCCCAACTTACATTTCCAACTGCTTCGGAAACGTTGGTAAACTGAATAGGTGATCCTACTAAATAATCAATTCCGTAGTCGCCGACAACTTCGTATTTAAATGAGACTTTGTCGCTTGGAAAGTCCTCAATTAAGGGTTCGTTGACAATACAACCAGCAAAAGTGAATATCATCAACAGCCCTATTGGCAGTAAAGATTTTATTTTTTTCATACATTAATTTTTTTAGCGTAATTCAATAGTCTTTTTGTCTGAAACACCTACTACTTGTTTATTATCAACAGCTTTAATCCTGGCATCCAAAGAATAGCTTTTACGATATTCAATTTTGTATAATTGAGCACTTGAATCGAAAATTATGTCTTTAAATTCAATTGCATTATATTTCGAGCGAATCAAATCCTGTGCAGTTTGTTTGATTGCATAATCCCAACCTCCTGTGTTATCATTAAAGGTAGAATCAGTACAAGCTCTAAACTCAACATCAGTCATCACCTGCAGACTGATAAACATCTTGCGGTAATCGGCTACTTTCATTTGTTTCAGCATACTATCTTTGAACTGAGTTGCAAAGTTTGCAGGAAATAGAGTGGCGAATTTCTGATTATCAAAATCTTTCACCTCATTCCACTCAACTGTGCGTAATGTTTTACTTGTAACAAAAGCCGAGTCAAGGACAAAAGCCTTTCTTGTTGCATCCCAAAGATTTGTTTGATGATTAAAACTTTCAATTTTTTGAAATTCGCGTGACAAATTCACTTTTTCACTTGTCATTGCAAATTTAAATGTGCTAAGCAAAGGGCAAGTCACTGAAGTCTGCACTTTTTCATTCACATTATACCAAACTTCGAGATGATCGACATTCACATCTTTGTCCACCACATAATACTGCGCCAAAAAAGCAACAGGATCGCCGGCAGCAACACTTGTGGATGGTAATTCCCAGTAAATATGAGGGGCCTGATAACCCACTCTTACTATATTGTCAACCTGGTCGTTTATTTCGCAAGAACTAAAAACCAGACCAAACGACAACAAAAACAATGATACTATTTTATTGATTTTCATATATATTCAATATTATTTCTGTTACAGGATAAATTATTTGTGAGCACCATCGTACACAGCCCAAATCATTGGTTTTTTCAACCAGTCTGAATTTCTGTAAGCTCCGAGTCGTTCAAGTTCAGAGCGATTATATTTTTCTTCTGTTTCGGGGTCATAATTCAACCTCTGAATCCAATGCTCTTCGGCAACAGCCTGAGGTGTTACCCAATAAGGTTCGTACAAATTAAATGGTCGTTTTAAATTCGGATAAATAACTGTTCCATCATACATTTTACCATTTTTGGAGTTACTGTACTGATAGCGACGCATATCATTCCATTGTTCTGGCTGCAAATACATTGCAACATATTTCTGACGCATAATGTGTCCGATTGTGAATTTGTCAACAGTAGGGAAGTATTTAGCTCCTAAATTCACACTCAACTCCTGATATCTTCTTTCGGTTGCACTTGCATTTTTTGCAACATACACACCTTTATAGATAGCGATATTATCAGATGTTGCTCCGTGGCGTTCTAAACTTTTGTCAACAGCAGCTTTCATTACATCCAACGCTTCCTGTTTGTTACCTTTCCAATAAAGTGCTTCAGCTTTCATCAAAAGCAATTCTTCGGTCAGCATGAGTGATACGTAACCAGTATTCTGAGTTAAAATATTTGTTGATGCGTACAAATCAGGATAGTTTGTTTCTTTGTAAGAAACATCCATTCCTATGTTGTTCTTCAAGTAACGATATTTGGTTCCTGTATCGTTTCCTGTTGTAGGACCAGCACGTTTTGCCATATATCTTGTCAATCGGGGATCTTCAGCATCGCCGGCTTTCAATCCTTGTGAAGTAGCATAAAGTCCCATCATATCCACCAAAAAGAATTCGGAAGGAATGGCTTTATCAAGATCATTGGCTCGGCTTTCCCATGAATTAATAACAGGTTTGGCTGAACCCCATGGATTATTTTTTTCACCTGAACCTCCACTTTAAACATAATTAGGCTCTACCCAATCAGCAGTAAGGGCTTTGTCAACAGCAGCAATAATTGCATCACAACTAGACGGAGTATTGTCCCAGGTGG
>JAYFRI010000060.1:0-14641 GCA_034926015.1 Paludibacter sp.
ATATACTCTTTCACCTTGTTCTCTTTTCCGCTTATGGCACGCATAACGTACCACTTGAAATTTGTTGTTTCGGACACTTTTTTTCCTCCCTAAATTAAAAATTACGACAGTTTTTCGTAGACAAATGTCATGATAGCTTCAAAACTTGAATCCATAAGCCAAACAATAAGCGCAATAATGATGGAAGCAATCAATACCACAATTGCACTGTTGGTAAGTTCGGAGCGCGAAGGCCACGAAACCTTATGTACCAGTTCTGTATAAGACTCTTTGATATAGTTAATTATCTTCATATTTAAAATATAATTTGCACGGGCAGAGAGGCTCGAACTCCCGACACCTGGTTTTGGAGACCAGTGCTCTACCAACTGAGCTACGCCCGTATATGACCCTCAACCCCTAAAAGGGTGTTGAGGGTTTTGTTTGTATGTTTTCCCCTTTAGAGGACAGTGATCTTAGTCTAACAATTCAGTAATCTGACCAGAACCTACTGTACGTCCACCTTCGCGGATAGCGAAACGTAAACCTACGTTACAAGCTACTGGATAAATCACAGTTACTGTTAATTCCAAGTTGTCACCAGGCATTACCATGTCTGTTCCTTCTGGTAAAGTGATTTCACCAGTTACGTCCAATGTACGGATGTAGAACTGAGGACGGTAACGGTTGTGGAATGGAGTGTGACGACCACCTTCTTCTTTCTTCAGGATATAAGCTGCAGCCTTGAAAGTAGTGTGAGGAGTTACTTTACCCGGGTGAGTAATAACCATACCACGTTTAATTTCTTCTTTATCGATACCACGAAGCAATAAACCTACGTTGTCACCAGCCTGACCTTCGTCAAGAATTTTGCGGAACATTTCCACACCTGTTACAACTGATTTTTTAGCTCCCTGACCAAGACCAATGATTTGAACTTCTTCACCAGTTTTGATAATACCTGTTTCGATACGACCTGTAGCAACTGTACCACGACCTGTGATAGAGAATACGTCTTCAACTGGCATCAAGAATGGTTTATCAACAGCGCGTGGAGGTAATTCAATCCAAGTGTCAACTGCATCCATCAATTCCATGATTTTATCTTCCCATTGTGGAACTCCGTTCAGTCCACCAAGAGCAGAACCGCGGATTACAGGAGTGTTATCTCCATCGAATTCGTAGAACGAAAGCAATTCACGCATTTCCATTTCTACTAATTCAAGCATTTCTTCGTCATCAACCTGGTCACATTTGTTCATGAAGATAACCAAGCGGGGAACGTTTACCTGACGAGCCAAAAGGATGTGCTCGCGTGTTTGTGGCATAGGACCATCAGTTGCAGCTACTACAATGATAGCACCGTCCATCTGAGCAGCACCAGTAACCATGTTCTTAACGTAGTCAGCGTGACCCGGACAGTCAACGTGTGCATAGTGACGTGAAGCAGTTTGGTATTCAACGTGTGCAGTATTGATAGTAATACCACGTTCTTTTTCTTCAGGAGCATTGTCGATAGAATCGAACGAACGCAACTCAGAAAGTCCTCTTTTTGCTAATACTGTTGTAATAGCAGCGGTCAAAGTTGTTTTACCATGGTCTACGTGACCAATGGTACCTACGTTAACGTGAGGTTTCGACCTGTCAAATTTTTCTTTTGCCATAACTCAAAGATTATTTTAAAAATTAATTATATGTTTTATAAAAGCTTACAAAGTTGAGCTGTTGATGAGAATTGAACTCGCGACCTCTTCCTTACCAACGAAGTGCTCTACCACTGAGCTACAACAGCAAGAATGGATTTTATCAATCAATTCCGATTTTACACTCCATTATGGAGCGGAAGACGGGACTCAAACCCGCGACCCTCAGCTTGGAAGGCTAATGCTCTATCGACTGAGCTACTTCCGCAAATTAATTTGAAAATTTGATGGTTTGAAAATTTGAAAATGAATCTTCAAATTTTCAAATTTTTTCAATTTTCAAATTTGTTTTGGGCAGTGAAGGATTCGAACATCCGAAGTCGAAAGACAGCTGAGTTACAGTCAGCCCCAGTTGGCCACTTTGGTAACTGCCCAAAATTATTTTTTTTGTTTTTCAATTCACAATTCATAATGCATAATTGTTCCACTCCTGGATATTATGCATTATGAATTTTGCATTATGAATTGTTTTTGAGCCTCTTGTCGGATTCGAACCAACGACCCCGAGATTACAAATCACGTGCTCTGGCCAACTGAGCTAAAGAGGCGAAGTACTTTTTATCAGCTCTTTACAGAGTAAAAAGCCGTTTAAATACTGCTATTCAAACGGCTTGCAAATGTACGAAATTATTTTGGACTACAAAACATTTCTATGATTATTTTATTTTTTGGTCGTTTTTTCCTTGTGTTTGCGGATTTGTTTCTCCAGTGCATCTACCGTAAGGTCAATTGCTTCTTCAAAAGAATCGCAGGTTTTTGAAGCAAAAAAATCTACATTTGGAATTGAAATTTTAATTTCTGCTTCTTTGTTTATTGCCGTTTCGGGCTTTACAACTTTTAAATATACTTCTATATTGATAATTTCATCGAAAAACTTGTCCAATTTTGATATTTTCTTGTTGATGTACGATTCCAGAGTAGTTGTAGCATCAAAATTGATGGATTGACTCCTTAGTTTCATAAATACCTCCTTTTTTATTTTGCCCTTGGATGGGCATGTTTATATATATTGTATAATTCGTCAAAACTTGTGTGTGTGTATATTTGTGTTGCGGACAGACTGCTGTGTCCGAGAAGTTCCTTGACGGCGTTTATGTCAGCTCCTTCGTTGAGCAGTCCTGTGGCAAAGGTGTGTCGCAATATGTGCGGGCTTTTCCGGGAAAGACTGCTTATTTGTGACATTGTGTTGTGAATAAGGTTGTATACCATGTAAGGATATAATTTCTTGCCATTTTCGAGAACGAATAAGTAGGGCGTGATAGCTTCAATCTTTTCGTTTCGAAAACGTATGTACTGTTCAATTTTTTTTGAGAAATCGTTGCTAAATGGAATTATCCTTTCTTTGTTCCGTTTTCCTGTTACCCGTAAATTGCATTCGGCTAAATCAACATCAGTATCTTTGATGCCAATCAATTCTGAGAGCCTGATTCCTGTAAGATAAAATGTTTCAATGATCAGGTGATTCCGTAGGGCAATGAAGTTGTCGGGAAGAAAATTCTCGCTGAGCACAGTTTCCATTTCTCTTTGTTTGAAAAACAAGGGGAGGGGCTTATTTGTTTTTGGCAGAATGATTTTTATGGTCGGATTTTTTGTGGCATAGCTCCGAATGAGCAAAAAACGCCAAAAAGATCTGAGTGTTGATATTTTTCGGGAAAGGGTGCGTGCCGATAGTTCAGAAGTCATCAAAGCCAATACCCATTGTTGTATTTGCTCTGGTTCTACGAGTGTAGGGTTGAACTTGTCGGTGTCGGTAGAGAGGAATTCGCAAAACTGAATAAGGTCGGTATGATACGACAAAACAGTATGAGAGGAAAAATTCTTCTCATACTGTAAATATTGCAGAAATTCGTTGATCATAACCGTAGGTTCAATTCTGCAACGAAAATAAGATAAAAAAATCAGTCAGGCAAATGTATGTCTGATTTTTTTGCTTTTTTATTCTTCGCCTAATTGCATTTTTTGTACGTAAATCGCGTGCATTTTTTCTTCACGATTTACTACTGAAGGTTTGTCGAAGCACTGACGACGACGCAATTCTTTTACGACGCCAGTTTTTTCAAATTTGCGTTTGAATTTTTTCAATGCTCTCTCAATGTTTTCGCCTTCTTTTACGGGTACTACGATCATAATTATTAGTTATTTAATATGTTTATTTATTTGTTTCAAATTTGGTCTGCAAAGATAGATAATCATTTCGAAATTTCAAAACCTTTTTTTGTTTTTTATTTTGTCAACTTTACTCTCTGTTTTTATCTTTTCATTTTCAGCGTATTTCATCTGATTTTGTCCTCTGTTAAATGAAGTTTTACGCTGAAAAATCATCTTTTGAACGTAAAGTTCTATTTAAGGTATTTTTCCAGAAATTTATCCTGTTCCCAAAGTAGATGCATAATATTCTCGCGAGCTACATAGCTGTGTTGTTCTTTGGGGAGTATTACCATGCGCGCCGGTCCTCCGAGTCCTTTTAGTGCCTGAAAGTAGCGTTCGGTTTGCAGAGTAAAGGTGCCGGGATTGTTGTCGGCTTCGCCATGTACAAGGAGCATAGGTGTTTTCATTTTATGAGCCTGCATAAATGGCGACATGGCATCGTACACTTCCGGTGCTTCCCAATAGTTGCGTTGTTCGCTCTGAAATCCGAATGGAGTCAGGGTGCGATTGTAGGCACCACTTCGGGCAATGCCGCATGCAAATAAATCGGAATGGGTCAGTAGGTTAGCGGTCATAAATGCTCCGTACGAATGGCCGCCGACTGCTACTTTTTTAGGGTTGATATAGCCAAGATCATTTACAGCATCGATAGCTGCTTTTGCATTGGCCACCAGTTGTTCGATAAAGGTGTCATTGGGCTCTGTTTTTCCTTCGCCCACGATGGGGAACGATGCATCGTCGAGTACGGCATAGCCACGCGTCACCCAATAAACAAACGATCCATAATAAGGAAATGTGAATTCATTAGGGTTGGCAGTGCTTTGTCCGGCACTGTTCTTGTCTTTGTATTCGGCTGGATACGCCCAAATGAGCAAAGGCAATTTTTCGTTTTTTGCTTTTCTGTTGTAACCAACTGGCAGGTATAAAGTGCCCGAAAGTTCAACTCCATCTTCGCGTTTGTATTTGATAAGTTCTTTGTAAACGTTTTTAATACTTTCGAATGGATTGGGAAAATGAGTTAGTTGCATAGGCGCCATTCGTTTTTTAAGATGACGAATGTAGTAATTTGGAAACTCATTTTTAGATTGAAGCCTTATGAGTACTTCACCTTTCGCTACATCCATTATGTCGAAAATCTCTTCCATTTTGTCGGTGTAGGTCGACTGATATATACGTTTTTTACTCAATGATTTCAGGTTCAGCTCGTCGATAAACGGAAATTGCCCGTTGGGAGTGAATCCTTCGCCAATCATATAGATATTGTTTTTGTAAATTGTCAATACATATTTTCCGTATTCATTTTTGCTTGTTTCGAAATCGCCCGGGTCAGAATATAGATCCTGATAATTGCGATCGACAATCACTTTCGGTTTCTGTTTTGAATCCGAGGGGTTAAATAAGTATGTTTTTACCTGACGAGTATCGTACCATTCGTCCTGAAGGATGGCGGTAGTTGCATTTCCCCAAACAATATGCGAAAAACGGAGATTTGTTTTTGTAAGTAGTGTCGGGTTCTGATTGAAAGGGGCTTTCCAAAGGTAAACTGCATCGCGATATTCAACTTCAATTTTAGGATCTCCTTCGTCGAGCGCTTCGGCAAAGAATAAGGTTGCCGGTTCGTCCGAGCGCCAGTTCATTGCTCGTTTTCCTTTCCGAACGGCCATAAATCCTTTAGGTAGCACTTCTGTTAACGGTACCTGATTTACTGTTTTTACAAGATTTCCTGTCAGATCGTACACCGAACTTGATTGAGGAAACCTGTTCAGCGGAACGATATAAGAAAAAGGTTTGCTGAGTGTGGTGATCAGGATGTAATTTCCATCGGGCGAAAAATTTTCTCCGGCATACATGTCGGCACTTTTGAAGAGTGTTTTCGTTCCGTTTAATTCAATCTTGTAAAGTTCGGAAGTGGTGAGTGTAACAAAGTTTGCTTCATCCGAAGGGTTTTTAAGCATGTCCTGATAAGTTCTGTTTTGTGCTTTCGAGCCATCGCTTATTGAAATGATTGGTCCGGCCGGTAATGCTTTTTTAGGGTTGATCAGGGTTCGTCGGTTGGGTTGTAGTGTTCTTACTAATAACGATTTACTATCGCGATACCAATTGAATGGATTACCAAGGTTGGCGTTTAAAACGGCCGCTGTAAGTTTGTTAGCCTGAGCCGTTGCCAGGTCCACTGTCCATAATTCAACTCCTTCGGTAGTGGTATTCGTAAACGCGACTTTTGTTTCGTCGGGCGACCATGTGAGATAAGTGATACGTGGCTGTGCCGGAAGTCCTTTTACCTGTATGGCTTCATCATCGCTCACTTTTCTTATTTTTAAGTTGGTAATGTAATTGGTGGATGAGCTTATGTTTGTGATTGGATTTACGCGCAGTCCGGCCAGGCTTATTTCCTGCTGAGTAAGATCATTCAGCGATTTATAGGTGTCGCGATAACTTAGCAGCATATATTCTTTTTTTGAATCGATTGTTACTGCGGGTGGTCGCTGATAATCGGCGAGTTGAAGAATGCTTTCGGCAGGAAGCTGATAGCTCAGGTTTTCCTGGGCTTTGGTGATTGTAATTGACATTATTAATGTAAGTGTTATTATAAGCAGTTTTTTCATATTTATTTTCTAATCGTGTTGATTTCTTTGTTTTGATTTGTATGGTTTATTGTTCTTCTTTCAAATAGGTAATGAGTGAAGCAATAAAAATGAGATGAACGTATTCAGATTCATGATTCTTATTTGACATCTATCCTTTTGTAAAAATAATCGATAAAAAGATTTGGTTCGGGACGTTCAACGAAAATGGCTTCTGTATCGTCAATTTTCTGGTTGCTGGCATCTACAATTAAGCCGGGTGCTCCGTTTTCTGTGATTGGCTTGTAGATTGAATCAACTGATTTGCGTTTATTAAGTATCCAATCGAACATTATGCTTGGTTCATAAACAAAATATCTTATGTAGTCAATATTTGCCTTGCCATTGCCTGTGTACCAGCTGTTGGTTTTCTTTATTGTTCTGTTTCTGATTTTTTTGTATTGATTAATCTCTCCACCAATAATACTCATAGGGATGTTTACATCGATTTTCCATTCGTTTGCTTCCGGAGGCAGAACATTGGCTAGCTCAAGTAATGTAATGCCGAACGCAGAACAACCGGCACCCTCGTTGTGATACCTGGGCCAAAAAGCTCCGCCATAAAAGTCGCATGGAGCAAAGTTATTGTTCGTTTTGGTGGAGTAGTGTTGAAGGAATTCGATAATCCGTTGAGCAGCTTTGTGGCTTATCTTGTATTTTATAAATGCCAGCTTTTCTCTTTTTGTATAAACATTTAATTTGTGAGTGAGTTCAGCTTCTGTTTCGAGCCGCCCTTTGAGGGTGATGCCCATAATGCCGAATCCGACCTTCTGGTTCAGTACTAAATCAACTCTTTCGCGAGCCGATGCTGATGCTTGAGCTACTAACAGAGGTTTGGGAAGCAGGGGTGATTTTAGCATTATGGCTACATGTCCTAAAAGATAATTGTCGGATTGAGTGATTGTCTTTAGATAGCAGTTTTTCATGCTTTTGTACAATGAGGCCGGACTGCTCCAATCGAGCGGATGCAATGTAGGCATTGTGTAGATTGTAAGTTCGCTTGTACTGTCATTCGTAGCAGAAGTTTGAGCATTTGCTTTGAATTCACAACAAAATACAACAAGTGAAAAAATAAGGATAGATTTTTTAATCGAAAAATTCATATTTATTTAATGTGGCTGAAAAGCAAAAGTAAAGAAAAAAAACTGTTTACAAATGATTTTATCGTTACTTTAACTTTTTGTCGTCCTAATTGCTTTGATTGGGTGTTGATTGTGGTGTGTTGCCAAAGTCTTTGACATTCATAAATGTGCTGTCACGTCTCATAATCTTGATTTTTTCTCATTCTTATAATTTGTTTTATTTTAGCCTGTTGTGTGCAATTTATGTTTTGTGTCCGATCAAAAACCAATTGTGATAAGTCATAAATTTAATGCAAACGTTTGCATTGTTGAAAATAATGACTATTTTTATCGCGTCAAAAAAATCATTTTTAGTCATTTTAAAGTATTATTATGAAAAAAACGTTACTTATTTTTATGTTGTTCGGGCAAATGGTATTTGCTCAACACATTGATGTTCTTTCTATTAAGATCGTCGACAAAACGGCTTCAGGAGGGTATTACCATCCTGTTTTTAGTCCTACACATCAGTATTTGCTTACAACTGATGTATCCTACAAAGGTTTGAAACAAATTTCATTGTTGAATGGGGAAATTAAAAACATCACCGACGAACCGGGCGCTGGTTATGGCGTGCGCATCAGCAATGATGGCAGTGCTATTATGTACCGCAAAAACGAATTAGTCAATAATTTGAAATACAGTTCGTTGATGCTACATCAATTAAAAGCCGGAACTAAACAACAATTGGTGTCACCTACGCGTGAACAATTGGTAACTGCGTTTTCAGTGAATAAACCGTTTTATGTAAAGGGAACTAAACTGAATCGGCAATCGGTCGCTTTGTCGGAACTGATTCCTGTCACTCAAACTGAAGATAGAAAATTAGTACTTTACAATAAAGGGATCAGAAAAGTGTTGACGCCGAATGGAATCAACGAAAGCTATTTTTGGTCTTCAGTGTCTCCCGATTTTACAAGAATCGTTTATACAGTTGCAGGTAAAGGTACTTTTGTTTGCGATATGAATGGATTGAATGTAAAATCATTAGGGAAATTAAGTGCTCCTAAGTGGCTAAACAATAATTGGGTAGTTGGCATGGACGACAAGGATAACGGCGAATTTATTACGGCGTCCTCAATTGTTGCAGTGTCAGTAAATGCCAAAGTGCGTCAGACGCTAACGCAAAATACAGAAATGATAGCGCTCTATCCTGCCGCTTCGGTAGATGCTAAGCAAATTGCTTTTTGCACGGAAAAGGGACAATTGTACTTAATGAATATTAATATTAAATAGGAGGAACGCATTATGAAAAAAATTATTGGAATCTTCCTTATGTTGTTTGTATGCCTAAGTTCATACGCAACCGATTTTACAGGAGTAAAAATATATATTAACCCCGGTCATGGAGGCTACAATGGAGCAAATGATCGTAATATTGCCACAATTAATTTTGCATTGGGCGATACTTTGGGTTTCTGGGAGTCGTGGAGTAATTTGCAAAAGGGTCTCGCATTACGTGATATGTTGCAGGTGGCTAATGCCACTGTTTACATGTCGAGAACTCAAAACAGAGATGAAGATGATCGTCTGCTGAGTGAAATCGCTGAAGAAGCCAACGCAAATGGTGTTGATGCATTTTTGTCAATACATAGTAATGCCCTGGCAACAAATACGGGCACCAATTATTTGCTTTTGTTGTTTCATGGCTACGACACAGCTCCGACAGTTGCAGCAAGTTTACCGATGGCGCAGGCAGCCTGGACTCGGCTTATTGATAATGGATTGACTGTTTGGACCAATTATGCAACCACCACCAATATTCGAGGAGATTATTCGTTTTATGGAAATACTTCGGGCTTAGGGGTTCTTCGCCCTCTTACTGTTCCCGGATTTTTGTCCGAGGGTTCGTTTCACGATTATCAGCCCGAAACGCATCGTTTGTTGAATCAGGACTACAGAAAGCTTGAAGCGACAAATTTTTATAAATACTTTTGCGATTATTTTCAACGGGATTTACCTGCTACAGGTGTAATTGCAGGATTTGTAAAAGGGAAAGATCAAACATTTAGTAATAGTAAATTTACCTATAAGTCGGGGACGCACGATCGTTGGTTGCCTCTTAATGGCGCTAATATAAAGTTAATGAATTCTGCTGGTGATTCGTTGAATAATTACACCGTAGATACGCTTTATAATGGTGTGTTCGCTTTTCATAACCTTGCACCCGGAAACTATAAACTAAGGTTTTCCGTAAAGGATCATTTGACGAAAGATACCACCGTAACGGTTGTAGCTGCCACCACAACTTATGCAAAAATGATGCTCGTAAATCCATCTATTGTATTGACCAAAGATACAACACCTGATTATCCCGAGCCTGTTCAGGAAGCTGGTGTGATAGCCATGAGTGAATATAAATTTGATGTTTTAAACAGTCCGTCTGCTCCGGAATGGCTCAACCAAAAGCAGATAAAAAAGGTAGTTTATCGGAATGAAAAGTTGTATGTGCTAACAACTGAACCCAAAATACTTGTTGTGAATGCAACAACCAACGCATTGATAAGGGAAATGGATCTTGCAGGCGTTTCTTCAGGTGTAGAAGTCTTGAGTGATATTGCATTTACATCCGATGGGTATTTGCTGGCTTGTAATAAAGATTCAATTTCGTTGCCTGAATTGAAAGGGCGATATTTCAAAGTGTACACATGGGATAACGATTCAGTGGCGCCTAAGTTGCTTTTCCAGACTCAGTATCAGGCTTCATGGTCTACAGGAGTTGTGGGAGAGACCTTTGCGGTTAGTGGTCCTCGCTGGAAATGTACATTTTATACGCCAGCTGTTACGGTTGGGACATCGAAACAGATCAGAATTATGGGTTTGCAATACGAAGAAGGAGTGTCTGCTATCGGTTATAAATACATGATGGATGTGACCAATTATACGGAAGGTTTATGGGGGAAAAAATATAAGTTCAGTACGTCAACTACTGGTTCTGATCATTTTTATATCGATAGCGATAAGCTTCTTCCAACTGAATATCAGTTTAACTGGGGATTGGCCGATCGCTCGGCATTGGTAAAAAAAGCTGCTTTTGCAGAAAAATCGGGATATGTACTACTGCCGGTAGCTTCAGGTATTCAGTTTTTCCGTCACGCGAAGCATGTGTTTATGGTTTCACCTGTTTGTGGTGCCGATTCTACTGCTGTTGGTGTTGCAATGTTTGATGTGACAGATGGACTTAATAACGCAAAAAAGCTGACGGTAAAATATCCTGAAATGGGGCTTGGTACCCAAAAAGCAACTTATATGATGGCTGCCGGTAAAGTGACCGGATATGATATCGATTTGATTATTCTTGCACAACAACAGGGAATTGGCCGCTACCGAACAGTAAGTCCAACGGCAAAAGCAAATGTGTATGCATCGGAGTTGAGTTTGATAAGTCCTACTTGCGTGGATTGTGTGAATGCCTATGAGTTTGGCTTTACACTGAATGCAGATGCAGAGAACGTCAATGTCAATATCATGAAAGGTACCGAGATTGCAAAGGTGATCCCTGTAGGGCCACTGGCGAAAGGAGTACATTCGATACCAGGTAATTTCGATGGACTTGCTGCTGGTGATTATGCGTGGGCGGTTGAGGTAACCGGTTCCGGGGTCGATCGTCCAGTTAAGGTATCTGACAATGCAGATGCATTGATGCAGTTTAATTACCCACGAAGTGTATCAGTCGATAATAATTTCGAAAGCCGATATTTCGGGCGAGTATATGTTTCTGAATCAGCTCAGGGCACATTGCCTGCCAGAACAACACGCGATGGTGTTTATATTTTAAATAGCGCACTTCAGGATATTACCAACCAGGGCGCAAATGCTTATAATGGTGCTGTTGCTTGGGGTTCCACGAGTTCAAGCAGTCCAATGCGACTTTCGGTAGGTGAAGATGGTAAGGTTTATATTTGTGATTGGAGTGATGCTCATCCGGGTGTTTGGGTTATGAATCCAGAGAGACCTGCCGATTCGTTTGTTCCTGTTTTTAACGGTCTTACAAAGGCATCTTCAGGGTTGTCTTCGTTCAATGGGGTTGATGTACATGGCTCTATTGCTCACTGTTATTCTACAGGGACAGGTGATGAGACGAAATTATTTACATTTGATGAGGATTATGTAAATGCCGAAGCCTCAAGTGCCGGAAACTTACTTCAATATAATATTGGTAAACTGACTGCGCCCTATCAGGCGGCGCCTATTGTGGTGTATAATGATGCGTTGAATGGAAATTTGCAACAAAACATGAATTCTTGTATAGCGCCTGATGCGCGTGGAGGATGGTGGATTTCGCAATATAGATCTGCCGATGCTTCAACAATTCCTTCGTTGATTCATGTAAATACTGCTGGGCTTGTTGATTTTAATTCAGGTTTGACTCCGACGCTTGTCGAAAACTCAAATCATGGTGGAATGGCTGTGAGTGCTGACGGTACGAAGTTGGCTATGGGATGTGCTAATGAGATTAAAATCTTTTCGGTGGCCTATAATACTGCGGGTGTACCTGTGTTAACCAGACTTCATTCAATTAAACCAGCCTTGGGAGCGAGTACGGCAGGACTTTCGTTCGATAGAGCGGGCAATGTTTATGCTGTTTCATTTTCAGATAAACGAATGGGTGTTTGGGCACTTCCGAAAGCCGATCAACAGTTTACTACACCAGCTCCTTCGACTCAGACTGTCAGGGTGGTGATAAGTGCAGTGGAGAATATTCCTTCGGCCGATAACTTGGTGCTTGTTTATCCTAATCCTACTGTTGACAGGATTGTGGTTGAAAGTAAAGAGGTTGAAGTAGAGTCTTATGGTTTGTTTGATTTAAAAGGTCAGTTAATAGCTTCTGATATTGTAAATACAAATAAAATCCAAATTTCTTTACGTAATTTCGAATCGGGTGTCTATGTGTTGAAAGTAAAAACTCCGGTAGGTACATCGGTTCGACGGATTATCAAGAATTAAGAAATATAATTTGAAATGAGAATCTCAGAGTGTTTGGCATGTTAATGTCGGGTGCTTTGAGATTTTCTTGTATATAGGGTGTTCTTTTCTTCTGTTATCCGTCTTTTCTCAAAATATATTTCAATTGCTTAAAATAATGTTGTTAAACATTAAAATTGCTATTGCAAACGTTTGCAACTAATCATATATTTACAGCCCAATATTATTATCAATAGTATTCATTTTTAAATTTAATTATTTATGAGAAAAATTACTTTATTAACGGCTGCATTAGCTATCTCTTTGGTAGCAATGGCGCAAGCCATGTCAGGAACTTACAAGGTTGGAACAACCGAGGTTTCTCCGAATTTCACTTCGCTGAGTGCTGCTGTGGCGGCGCTAAATACTAATGGCGTTAGCGGTGACGTTATTTTAGAGATTACTTCTGATATTACTGAAAGCGCAAACATTGGATTGGGAGTCAATACTAATGGTTTTGGTATTACCATCCGACCCGATGCCGATGCGGACAGAACAATAACTTTTACAAAGTTAACAGATAATACTAGTCCGTCAGGACATTTTGTGATTGGATATACAGATTTAACCAAAGCGTGGTCAGACGCAAATACCATAGCAACTAATAATGTGACGATTGATGGCTATGCAGTTGGTGGAACAACTAGAAGGTTGAAGTTTACAACTGCAAATGTTAGTATTACAGCCTCTAAATTAACTGTAATTGTTGGCTCATGTCAAAACACAACAATAAAAAATTGTATATATGATAACAAATCAACAGGAGCCTCTGCTCAATGTATAGGAATGGTCTCAAGAAAAGGAACAGCTATTGAGGTTAGTCCAAACGGTGTAGTTATAGAGAATAATATAATTACTTCTTTAGCTTCATTGAGTGGACAAGGCCCAAATACAACTAGTTCAGGGACTCTTACAACAGCTAAAACAACAGGACTTGTTGTTAAGAATAATATTATAACAGCACAAGGTCGTGCAGCATGGTTTTATTATATCAATGGATTAGAATTCTCGAACAACGAGGTTCATTTGACGCAACTTGGAAATGCAGCTACTGTAAATTATGGCCTATGGACATCAACAGGAGCTGCAGGAACATTTAATATATATAACAATAAGTTTGTAGAATCAACCACAATGGAAGGTAGTGCAAGTGGAACATATGGCTTAAGAACCTTATCTCTTGCTGCCGGGACTTACAATATTTACAATAATATGTTTGCAGGTGCTAATAGAAAGGTAAATGCAACAGCGACAGTTAATTTGACCTATATTTTCTTTGGAGGTACAGCAGGAACTATCTATAATAATACATTTTATATGCCTTCTTTAACTTCTATCACTACACCAGGTTATTATCAAGCAATTACTTTGTCTTTTGCAAATCCGATAATAAAAAACAATATTTTTATCAGTAATGAAGATGCTGTAGTTAATTCATTTTTCGGAAGTGTAACAACACAGGCTTGTGATAATAATGTATTCTTTAATAGGGCTGGAAATACAAAATCTCTATTTGTATCTGCAACTACTAACTCTACATTTGCTACTTATCAGACGGCTAATCCAACAAAAGATATTAACTCGAAAAACGTAGATGTTAACTTCACAAACGCAGCAACTGGCGATTTAAGTATAACAGGTGCTTCAATCGGCGATTGGCAATTGGCAGTACCCAAACAAGCCACAGTGCTAACCGATATTGACGGTTCAACTCGTGCTGATTTAACGTACGTAGGTGCAGATGAAGCAACAACTGACTTAACGACTGTAACAAAACAATTTAAGGTTACAGTGCCAAAAGGAACTTCTAAAGTATACGTCGCAGGTAGTTTTACAGGAAAAAACTGGGAAATTACAGATCCTTTTGCTTTGAAAGCTACAGGAAGTGCAAATGAATTTGGAGCTATTTTACCATGTGTCGATGGTGTTGAATATAAATATCTCTGCGAAAAAGGAGATTGGGATTATCAGGAAGCTGTTTTCGACGGATCAAATCCTCCGTTGGAGGGATCAAATCGCAGCTATTCGGCAAACGATAATGTACCTATCTGGTTTCGCGTTAATAAAATCACCTTGAATGCTACTTTTGCAACAGCAGTAC
>JAYFRI010000089.1:0-7808 GCA_034926015.1 Paludibacter sp.
ACAGTTGAAAATGCAGTGAACAGGGTAGGAGTGAACCTTAATACAGCCAGCAAGCATTTGCTTACTTATATTTCCGGGTTGGGTCCGCAACTCGCTCAGAATATTGTGGATTACAGGGCCGTTAACGGCGCTTTTTCGAACCGTAAGCAATTGATGAAAGTGCCTAAAATGGGTGTAAAAACATTTGAACAGTGTGCAGGATTTTTGCGCATCCCAAATGCCGAAAATCCGCTCGACAATTCGGCTGTGCACCCCGAAAGTTACAAACTTGTTGAAACGATTGCAAAGGACATCAACACTAAAGTGAATGATTTGATACGCAATAAAGCATTGATACAAACCATTGACAAGCAAAAATATGTAAGTGATACAGTGGGGTTGCATACCTTGAATGATATTTTACTTGAACTTGAAAAACCGGGGCGCGATCCACGCGAGGATGTGAAAATGTTTGAGTTCGATGCCAGCGTTAAAACGATAAATGACATAAGGCAAGGTATGGAATTGCCGGGAATTGTTACCAATATCACTAATTTTGGAGCTTTTGTAGATGTGGGCATCAAGGAAAACGGACTTATACATATTTCTAACATGTCCGATAAATTTATTTCTAATCCAGCTGAAGTTTTATCGCTTCATCAGTATGTGAAAGTACAGGTTATCGAAGTTGATTTAGCCCGAAAAAGAGTTCAGTTAAAGCTACTGAGCCAAAAATTATCCTGATAGTTGATGTCTTTATCCAAAATATATATAGCTCTTCAACAGTAGAATATTCCACAAAAAAAAGAGCTGACTGATTTTGATCAGTCAGCTCTTTTGGTATTAAAATGTTTTTCTTCCGAAAAGTAATTTTTAATTACATTGGAGATTCTCCCATGCTGCTGTTCTCTTTTACTTTCTGGTCATCATTCGATATCGTAGCTTTTGTTTTCATTACTTTAGTATTCATATTCCCGATTCTGTAGGATAAGTTAAGTCGGAGTTCGGTCGACTTTGTAAGATGTACATCGGTTCGCTGGTCGAATGTTGTAGCGCCTGTTGCACTGTTTATTCCTTTGGTAGTGATAATTATGTGCGATTTTGGCAGATATATTCCACTTAACGATACGTTTAAGCGTTTTTTCAGGAAGTCTTTTGACAGAGCCATATAGCTAAAGTAAAATGCCGACTGACTACCCTGTAGATTTACCTGAGGAAGGTTACCACCACCACCGGTTGTGATTCTGAATTCTTTAGGCAATGTAACGGTACCTCCCATGAAGATACGGCCGGTGAAGCCATCATTTGATAAATTGTAGGCTTTGCTTTCCATGTTAACATAGTTCAGGTTGCCGTTTACATACAGATTGAGCCACTTTACACCGCGGTAGCTACCAAAAATATTCATTCCCAGCATTTTGTTGTGACCTATGTTTCCGTAGGTAATTTCCTGTACAACACTTCCATTTTGGATGAATGAATATTGTTCAATGCCATTGTTCACAAAAGTGTAAGCCAGTTCGGCACTTATGTTGTATTTAGGAGTAAAGCTGCTGTAACCGAAGGTGACGTTGTGGCTGTTTTCGGGATCAAGATTTGGATTTCCGTAGCTGATATAATTAGGGTCACGACGATCAACATAAGGATTCAGGTAGCCTATGCTTGGACGTTGAATGCGTTTGTTGTATCCAAGTTTCAGGCTCTTCATATCTGAAAGTCGATAACTGATAATTGCTGAAGGTACCAATGCGCCGTAATCGGTCGAAAAGTTTTGATTTACATCATTAAACTCTGCCGAAAGCCATGTGTATTCATATCGCAATCCTCCTTTTATTCCCCATTTTCCTACGTTGGCAGTATAACTTGCATAAGTTCCAAGGATGTCCTGGTCGTTGTTGAAATTTGAAATACTATCAACTTCGATATATGGAGTGTAAGGAAAAGCCTGAGAAAAATTAAAGTACTTATACGATTCATCTGTTTCACTGTTGTTGAGACGATTGATGTATTTTGCACCTATTTCGAGTGTATGACCTTTTTTCAACGGTTTTGAATAGTCGGCCTGAAAAGTATGTTCGTTGGACGAAGCGATATTATCACTCTTGCTCCATTGTGTAAGACCAGGCTGAGGCTGTGTAAGATACAATGAATTAATTATGTTTTCAGCCACATAATTGCTATTATTGGGTGTGTTGCTCAGTTTGTACGAAAGGGTTAATATTTCTCCTTTCTTTTTGAACGAATGCTGATAGTCTACTCCAAAATCGGTTGAACCCCAACTTTGGGTTTGCGAACTCACTTGCGTATAGGCAAAGAGCTTTTTCATATCAGCATCATAGTTGTCGGTGTTGGCAATGGTATTGCTTTCGGGTCGGCCAAATCTGCGGTTGAACGAAAAAGTGAAAAGATTCATGGTGTCCAGTTCATAACTCAGCTGTCCGCTTCCGAATTGCATTGGCGTTGTGCTTTCTACTGTTGCCGCCTGTGTTCCAAATGCATATGGAGTTCCGGGAACAAAGGAATGTCTTTCGGTAGAGGTTATTACTGGATACTGTTGGTTGTAATTATAGTTGTAATTGCCCGAAAAGCTGAATTTGCCTTTCTGTAATGAAAGGTTGACTCCACCTCCGAAAGTGCCCAACGATGAGCCTTGTGTACTGATAGTAGCCGAATATCCCTGAGTTGAAGTTTGTTGAAATGTAACAATGTTGATGATTCCTCCCACACCTTCGGCATCGTCTTTTGCTCCGGGCTGAGTAATTACTTCGATGCTTTTTACCATGTTAGCCGGCATACTTTTCAGAATCAATCCTGGGTTGTTGTTGAACATATTTGTCGGTTTTCCGTTCAGAAAAAACTTGAAACTCGATGAGCCTTTCAACTGTATATTGTCCTGACCATCCACAGTAATCATCGGTACTTTCCGTAACATGTCGAGAACGGTGGATGATTTTGATTCCGGATCTTGTTCGGTATCGTAGCTAATTTTATCTACATCTGCTTTTATAAGCGGCCGCATGGCTACAACATTTAATTCTTTTAATGCTTGTTTGCTGGAGGAGAGTCCAACTTTTCCTAACTGAACATGAGTGTTTTTTGAGTCGATTGTAAAACTCCGTTGTGCTGCTTGCTTCCCTATAAACGAAACAATTAAAACATAATTTCCCGGCGTTTTTATTTCGCCAACGAATTTACCATCTATATCGCTGGCAAAACGAGTTACAATTTGTTGTTGATTGTGTGCCTGTACAATCGAACAAGTTGCATAAGGCATAGTTTCCTGCGTTACAGAGTCTATGGCTTGTCCGCTTACCTGAAATTTTGTTGAAGCATTTTCGGCACCCACAAAGAATGGCAGCATTAAAAGGAATACCAATAAATAATTTTTCATCTTTAGTAATATTATTGAAATTTTTTTAGAACTTTTTCGGTGGGCAAAGATAGGTCAAATTATATGAATACAAAATACATTTCGATAAATATTTATTATTTATCGATAAACAAATGTTTTTATACGTTGAATGAGAAAGTGTGAACTTCTTTTCGCGGGTGGACTACAGTTAAATGAAATGCAGTGTTTTAGAATTTTAGGTCATTTCATTTGCCTTTTTTAATTGCTCTTCTTTGTGCTTCAATACGAGGCTCGATTGCTTTGTGTTGATTTTATGCAATAATAAAAACTGAAATTTTACAATCCACTTTGACTAAAAAAAGATTTAGCTGGTCGGATACAGGCAATGAAGTGGTTAAGTAGAGTTGGGGTGCACAGAGTGTGTTTGCAGGTTAGCAAAATCGACACAATCTGTGCATTTGTTTACAAAATAAAGCGTGTTTTACAGCATTAGCGAAAGATGGTTGCAGGTTTTTTTCGCCAACTACCGCCACCAATATAGAAGCCTACACTGAGGTTAACGTAGCTGTTTGCAGCCCGACCGATGTCTTCTAAATTTACATCGTATAATGTGGTGTAGGGAATTAAATAAAACTCCAGTGCCACCCTTAACTTACTTAATTCAAAACCTCCCCGTACTAGTCCTCCAAAAGTAAAGTCAGGGTTAAATTCGTTCATATTAATATTGAAGTCATCTTGCTGAGAAGCAGAAATATATATGTTTATCAGGCTGAAACAGCCCAATCCGCCACCTATAAAAGGGGCAAAATTGCTTGTGCCTTTGTTAAGATAATAATCACCTGTTATTAGTGCAGAAGTGTTTATCGATCCCATCCCACTTGCGTTGAAGTTAAGGTAGTCATCATTTATTTCCCTTATCATCGCTGCTAATCCTGCTTTTACACCGGCGTTGAAATTGTCAGTTATATTGTATCTGATGTCCATATCGGCACTTAGGCCTCTTCCATGATATGGAATGGCAAGTCCGGCATTAAATCCTACTCTTAACTCTCCTTGCTCCTGAGCATCTAAAGTGTATACTGCCAGTGTTGCTAATAATAAAAGAAATAATTTTTTCATATAACTAGTTGGTTATGAGTTTTGTATATGAAAACATAGTAATAAATAAAGTTCTATTTAAATATCATTTGAGAAAAAGCAGTCAGGTAAATTCTCCAGTTTTTCCAGATGTGACCTTCCTCCGATTCAAAATAAGTATATTTATATCCTTTTTCGTCGAGTAATTTCCGATAATCAGCATTGGCTTTGTAAAGAAAGTCGGTATTACCAATGGCAATCCAGTACAATGCAGGCTGTTTGCTGAATTGTATTTTCAATTTGGCCTCCATGTTTTCGTAAATGGGGGATTTTACTTTTTCGTTAGGCATGATGGCTGCCGAAAACAAGCCTACATAGTTAAACATATCGGGGTATTGTTTCGAAATATGAAGTGAATGGAATCCTCCCATCGAAAGTCCGGCAATTGCCCGTCCGGATTTTGCTTTCACGGTACGATAGTTTCTGTCAACAAAGTTCACAATATCAGGGAAACTTTCTTCCATGCTTCCTTCCATTGTTTTAGGCAATTGCATGGTGGGCTTTATCATTCCCAAGGATGATTCGCCCGGAGCGGCTTCCTGATCTGCATTACCATTGGGCATAACTACTATCATTGGTTTAGCTTTGCCCTGAGCGATAAGATTATCGAGAATCTGAGCTGTACGTCCGAGGGCTATCCACGCTTCTTCGTCGCCACCCATGCCGTGGAGCAAGTATAATACGGGATATTTTTTGTTTCCACTTTCGTAACCGGCAGGAGTATATAAGGTTAGCTTTCTTTTCATTTTCAGGGATGGGCTGTTGTACCAGCAACGTGTCACCGAACCATGCGGCACATTATTCACGCTGTAAAGCTTTCCTTTTTCGCCATCGATGATAAAAACATTTGTAACCGATGCTACATCGCGAATCATATATACATTGGAAGGATCGTTAATTTTCAGTTCATCCACTATGAATGAATAACTGTATAGTTCGGATGCAAGTGGTTTTTCGGTAGTGAATTCCCAAATTCCATCTTTGTTTTCGGTCAACGTGGCTTTGCCTGTTTCTCCGTTTTTTTCGAATGGAAGAAAATCGCCTGTCACTTCAACTATTATTGCTTTGGGCGCTTTTAGTCTGAAAGTGACAGTGTTGTTTTCATGAATTTCGGGTGAAACAATGTTTTGTTGTCCCCACAAAGCTTGTTGGGCAAATGCACTGATATTGATAATAAATAGTGCCAGAATAAAGTTGATTTTTTTCATATTCAGTATTTTAATTATTGATTTTTTATTTTAGAATGATTTGGGATTTTATTCAAGGTTATAAATCAATCCTTTGATCACCAATTTTTTCTTTAAATCTCTCACAGTGGCGGCTTGCTTCTCTTTCAGGGCATTGTAGTAGGGTAGAGCCAGGGTGGCAGTTTCCGACTCGGGATAAGTTTTGAACAGGTAATCGTAAGCTTCTGCGAAATAGGGCGATAGTTCTTTGTTGGCAACATTGCTATACAAATTTGTTTTGCCGTAACCGCTAATCAGATAACTAAGGTAGGCTTTTTTATAGGTTTTGCAGTTGTCGAGCAGTACAAAAGCAGGATTGTTTTTAATAAAATTCTCGTACCACAAAATCCGGTCTACAAGTTGTTGGGATGAAATTATTATGGTCTGATCCATAGCAAATCCTTCGGCGCTTTCCATGCTTATCTCATTCAGATAGCTTTTCATTGGTTCCGAAAGCAGAAAAGACAGATGCTGAAAGGCAAAAGGGCGATATTGTTCAATATAAATCATTCCGTCGGCGGAAGAAAACTTAAAACCGTTTTGCTGAAGCAAAGTCAGGTAGTTTTTAATTTTTTTCGGTATGGGTTCGCCGGAGAATATAACGGAGTAATCGGTGGTATCGTTGTGAAGTTTTTCGTTCAGGCTCAGTTCTATAGTATCCATTAAATGTTGGTAAATAACGAATGCTGTATCGCAAAGTCCCTGACTTTGATTTATAAATGTAGTTTTAAACTGTTCTACTGCTTTTGTTGCCGATGAAGCATCGGAACTATCGAGTTGCTGCACAAAAGCACGGTATTCTGTTATTTTTGGGTTTTCGAGCTGAAGTGCAAGTGTGTCGTTGAAATGATATCTGCTGGAGTCATTGTTTGGATTACTATCACCTGCCTTTTTGTTACAGGCTGTAAGTGAGATAATTATAAAAACAGATACTAACAAACGTTGAAGTAAATCATTCATGATGCAAATTTTTTTTATGAATGCAAATTTCTATAAACATTTTGAAATGTACAAGTTTTCGAACTTTTATTATGGTTTGGTAAAACAAATAAAGTTTAAAAGTAAAATGGAGAATGCTACAAGAATTATTCAGCGCGTTTTGCAGTTGTGAAGCACTACTTTTTGTCTGTTAATTTCGATTGCAAATCCGTGATTTGTAAATAACTTGCTGGTGAAAATAAATAGGTATTGTGCAACGACAGATAAGCCCAGCAATGGAGCGTTTGATTTGTTTTTTTGAATGGAAGTTCAATACCTATGCTCCCTGCATCTCTCGATATGCAATTCTGACGGTGAATAACGGTTTTTGTATCAGGGAACAGAAACACCCAGCTTATCATGTCGTTGGGCGAAGCGCCGTGCAACAGATCAGTGTTCCAGCTCATCCTAACGCTGTTTGCATTTATTATTTTCATTTCAATACCTGTAATTGGCACTAATGCGCCCAGCGAAATGGTAAGTTTTGAGTAGTCAAGACTAAAAACTGTACCGGTTTCAGTAACTGCATCTTTTTGTGCCAACGCAATTGCCTCATTGAAACCTTCCTGTTCTCCAAAAGTACGTTCAAACACACCTCGAAGACAGGATAATTCCTGCTTTGCAAATGCTGTCCTTGCCCGAACATTTTTTGATGATTCAGGGTAATTCATTGTTCGTGTGTTCGACATTTTTGTTTTGGCCATATCTTTTACTCTCAAAAAACCGTTTAACTCTACGGTATAGTATGAAGTTGATTTCATTGAACAAATCAATGATCAACATGCAAATATACATCAAAAAATGCTTTGTTTATTGTGAAATGTTCAATACGGGTAAAAAGAACACTCCGTGAATTCGTCAATAACAATTGCGAATTCACGGAGTGATATAAAAGGGATTGCGTTATTCAGGTCTTTCGGTGATGCTTCCGTAGCGGTGATACTCGAAAGTAATGCTTTGTTCCTTTACATAATGCAATAATTCCAGCCTTCCTTCATTGATTGGTTTTTGCATAGCGATATATTTGCCCAGTTCGGCCGCTTTTTTATAAACTTCCATCGAAAGATCAGCTGAGCAAGTGCGTATACGTTCAGATTTGTGCATCGAATCTATAAACTCAGTTTCGGTGTGTAGTT
>JAYFRI010000295.1:0-2869 GCA_034926015.1 Paludibacter sp.
ATGGTCGCAGCTCGTATCGAGGTGATGGTGATGAGGGATGGTAGCATGAAGAAGTATTACCAGACCAGCCAGTAATATTAATACAAACTTAGTATTTTTCACCACTCTACTCATAAAATTCTGAATGCGACTATTAAAACAACCGCAAAGATAATATACAAGTTTATGCAACCAAGGTGCAAAGTTATTCCTTGCAGTTTGCACACGTGCCTTTTACGACCATATTAATGGTTTTGATTTCAAAACCAAGTGGTAATGTGACGGAAGGAATCGGAGTGTCGTTTAAACAATAGGTGTGTTTACATTTGATGCAAAAGAAATGCACATGCAGATCGTGCGGGTTGCATTGGCAATTTTCGGCACACAAAGCATACTTTACCGAGCCTGTGCCGTCGTCAATGCTGTGAATAAGTTTATTTTCTTCGAATGTTTTCAGTGTCCGGTATAAAGTAACTTTGTCAGCTTTATCAAATTTCTTTTCCAGATCAGATAAGCTGATAGCAACGTTCTGTTCAAGCAATGCGTTTAAAACTAATTCACGCATGGCGGTAGGTTTGACATTTTTGGTTGAGAGTTTTTTATCTATCTCTTTCATTTTTAAATTCTTTTCTTTTTATCTATGTTTCAATTTAGCACTGTATCTATCCACGAAGCTTGTGCGGAGGGTTGTCTTTTCTCTTTTTCTTTCAATCGGGTTGTAAGTTGTCGTTGAAAAGTTTTTTTTTCGGCTTGCTGGTAACATCAATATATAGGCATTGCCCATATATTCACTATATGCCTATAAATATCATTGCGTATCTTTACTGTAAATGACTGTATGTATATCCGATTGTAATTTATTTTCCAAAGATAAATAACATATTTAAAAACGCCAAAATTTAAGGAAGAAATCTTAAGAATTGTTGAATGGCTGAATAATTGACTAACTGAATAATTGGTTAACTGAAGCGTCTCCCGAACTAAGAACTCAGAACCCGAAACCCGAAACAATTAATTTATTTCTGCTTTTTTCTTACTTCTATTCTTGCTTGCGACATTCTTTCGCGCAAACCACCTTCTTCTAAAAATTCTTTTTCCAACGTTTTTATTTGCTGAGCCAGTAAATACGATGTTACCCCCCGCTGCCGCACGATTGCATCGTGTGGCAACAACTTTAAATCAATACATTATCCAATAACCCTTTTTCTCCGGCATAATCAGTAGCGCTTCTATCAAGGATTATGGAACTTATAGTTTCTACTCATTGTAACTCTTGTTTATTGATTACTGTTTACTCCTTACCTGCCACACGATGCAATTGTGCGGCAGCATGTGTAATCTCCATGTTTTGGAATAAAACCATCGGCGTTGTATTGCTTATCCATGGCTTTAGGGTTTGATGGGTTTTATTGCTTTTTTTGTTTTCGGGGGACTTTCACAACCTCCACGACTGTGATTCATTGTCGGGAATGTCGGCACAATCACCCGATGAATATTTAATTGGTTTAGCCCTGTACTTTCGGATATATTCATTTAGCGTGTAGAGTTTCGCATTGTCTGACGGCATTTGTAATGCCGTTGTAACTGTATTCTTAGGACTTTTAATCCTCTTACAATTTTTTTCAACTATAATTCATGTTAGATATGAATGTAGCGGAACACAGTTCCTTATATTACAGTTGCGGTGGGATGACAGTTTTTAGTGGTTGTTTTTGTTTTCTTGATAGTTGAGTATTTCCCCCCTTTCCCCCTCTCGTCATTTCTAACAAGAGGGGTTTTTAGGTTCATCTCCTTTAGGCATTAGTGGTTTTCACCAAGCTCACTACCAGGTCATACGGCTCATCGCCCATATCGGTAATGCTAAGCGTTTGAGTTTGGTAGCCAATTTTGGTAACCGTTACCGAATAGATAAATAGTATGTTTTTCTTTTCCGGAATTAGTGTTTCGGTATTCGATGGGTATTTTTTCCTTTAGGAAAAATCATGTTTCGTCACCCGATTTGTAGTTTTTCCATTAGGAAAAATCATGTTTCGTCACTCGATTTGTAGTTTTTCCATTAGGAAAAATCATGTTTTGTCACCCGATTGGCGTTTTCCCCCTCCGGTTAAAATAATAAACAGGCGCTCGATTGGCATTTTCCACTCCCGCTGCTGCACGATTGCATCGTGTGGCAACAACTTTAAATCAATACATTATCCAATATCCCTTTTTCTCCGGCATAATCAGTAGCGCTTCTATCAAGGATTATAGAACTTATAGTTTCTACTCATTGTAACTCTTGTTTATTGATTATTGTTTACCCCTTACCTGCCACACGATGCAATCGTGCGGCAGCATGTGTTAAAACCTGTTTTTTATAATGAATTTTGTTGAAGCAAACTATTGTTTTTTATATATCAGATGTATATTTGCGTTTTATATTGTTTTAGTTCAATAAAACATTTTTCAGCTTTTGTACGTTTTACCATCGAAATGAAAAAACTTTTCTCCATATTATTTGCAACTTTGATACTGCTTTCGGGCATGCATCTTAGTATAGCTACGCATTGGTGTGGAGGTGAAGTTTCGCAAGTTAAATTTTCGTTTGCTCATGAGAACGCCACTTGTGGTATGTGTGGCGAAGATGAATCAACTCCTTTAACTGGTGTTTCTACTGAAGGATGTTGTAAAGATGTAATATTCTTTTTTGTCGTAGATAGTAATTTTAGCCCATCTATATTTCATATAAATCAACCTACAAATCTGCTTTTGCAGGTTTTTGATATCGCTAGAACGATTGGAATTCAATTTCTACATACGAATTCTATTACAAACACAAATGTCCAGCCACCCGGCAACTATATTGCCAATGCTGTCAGTCTCCCTGACATTTGTGTATTCCGTATTTAAT
>JAYFRI010000310.1:0-9633 GCA_034926015.1 Paludibacter sp.
CAACTATGTATTTAAAAATCAGTAAAATCCCGTAAATCAATTGATTTACGGGATTTTACTGATTTTTAAATACATAGTTGCGGAGTGTGAGGTTTATGAACCTCTCTATTTATCCTATTGTAATTCAGTTATTTACCATTCAATAAACCCTCATGGGGTACGAATTAGGAAATCTACTAAAAAGATCACCTTTTGACTGTCAATGACTTGTGTTTGTCTGCTTAACTTTCAAGTTCAAATATACAAAATAAAACCGACATATGCAACTCTCATTATATGAGTTATTTATTCTTAGTGCAAAGTGCAAGTTTCTATATAGATAGAAACACTTGCACTTTGCACTAAATTGAGCTAAGTTTAGCCATTAAGTTGTTGGATACAGCTTGATGCGTATCTCTGTTTTCAGACACTCAAAGAACACTTGCCGTTTGTATAGAATAACTTCAGCATAAAATAAGATATTATATTTTGAACATATTATAATTCTTTAATTGTGCTGTGACTTTTGTTGCAAAAAATATATTCATACAAATTCCTGAAATTTAATTTAAAATATTGAAGCAAATATAAATGAACAAAATCAATTAAATTTTAGTGAACAGCGAATATATTGAAACCTAATTTTGAATAAATGTCAACAAAATACACCAAAAAGTATCTATCTTTGTGCGTAACTTAAGTGCAATTATATGAAGAAACTACTTTTTATTATTGGGTATTTTATATTATCGATGCCACTATTTGCAAATAATGATATTGATTCTTTGCTAAAGGTTTTGGATAGTTCTGTAGATAACTACCAAGTTTTTTCCAACCAGAAAGAAGAACAACTTAACAAACTAAAGGATTTGTTAAAATACATAAATAATGATGATCAACGTTATAAAATTTGTGGCCAACTTTACGATGACTACAAATCTTATAAATCAGACTCAGCATTAACCTATGCACAAAAGAAATTGCAAATTGCTGAAAAAATGAACAACCGTTGGAATTTAACTGATGCCAAATTAAATTTAGCTTCAATTATGGGAACTAGCGGTATGTACAAAGAATCTATGGATATTCTGGAAACGATAAATATTCAGGATAATCCTGATTTAAAAGCTTATTATTTTCATGTCTATAGAACTGTTTACGGTTTCATGGCAGATTATACTGTCTCTACTCGGGAAAAAGAAAGGTATAATAAGTTAGTCTCTAATTTTAGGGATTCTTTACTCGTTGTTAATCCTCCTAATTCCGAAACTCACATAATGGTAAAAACAGATCAATTAATTGCAAACAAAAAATCGGATGAGGCCATCAAAATTTTATTAACTTATTATCCTACCATTAAAAATGACAAGCATACAAGAGCAATTATTGCATATTGTATTTCGGTGACATATCAAAAGCAACAAAACAGAGAAAATGAAAAGAAATGGTTAATAATATCTGCCATTAATGATATTCAATCAGCTACTAAGGATTATATCTCTTTAAGAAGTTTAGCTTTTTTATTATACAAAGAAGGAGACATAGATCGTGCATATAAATATATTAAAAGATCACTTGAGGATGCGTTGTTTTGTAATGCTCGTTTGAGAACTTATGAAATATCTCAGATGTTACCGATTATTGATCAAGCCTATCAACATCAATCTCAAGCCCGTCAACGTCAGTTAGTAATTTCGTTAATTAGTATTAGTTTGCTGTCTGTCTTTTTATTAATTGCAGTTCTATCTGTGTACCGTCAGATGCGAAAACTTTCAGTGGCCAGAAAAGATCTTAGTCAGGCAAACAAACTTCTAAATGATTTGAATAAAGAATTATCGGAAACGAATAAATTACTCAAACACAGCAATGAGACTCTTTCTGAAGCAAACCTAATCAAGGAAGAATATATTGGGCGTTATATGGATCAGTGTTCAGCGTACATCGACAAACTGGATGATTATCGACGCTTACTGAATAAAACAGCTACAGCTGGCAAAATTGATGATTTAATTCAAGCGATAAAATCCAAACAATTTATCGAAGATGAATTGAAAGAGTTTTACACGAACTTTGACAGTACATTTCTTCAATTATTTCCAACATTTGTCGAAGAATTTAGTGCTTTACTTGTGGATAATGAAGAAATACAGCTTAAATCTGGAGAGTTATTAAATACAGAATTGAGAATTTTTGCTTTAATACGATTAGGGATTTCTGATAGTGTTAAAATATCACACTTTTTACGATATTCATTATCTACCATATATAACTATCGTACAAAATTAAGAAATAAGTCTGCTGTGCCTCGGGATGAATTTGAATCGTATGTAATGAAAATTGGCATGGAAAAATAAGTTGCTACGAAAGTAATGAGAGGGTTCAAGAGATTACAAAATCTGTTAAACCCTCTTTTTTTATTCTAATTTCACTACTTTTTTTGATGATTGATTTTACTTATATGACTAATAATATGAGTTTTAGATTGTGTACATTCTCGTTTTTACTACAATTTCATTCCATCAATATAACACAGAACTAAATCTACATATATTTGCAATGTTGAAAGGCGTATATTGTATAAAGTTTCAATGCATAATACACTTGAAATGATATTCGGACAAAACAATGAATTATTCAACCTTAAATTTAAAATAATGGTAAAACTCAACAAAAGAATTTTTGGCATACTTATTTTATGTATGTTTTTAAGTGTATCTTTTGCTTTCTCGCAAAAGTCAACCAATGTTATTTCCGGAATTGTGACAGACTTAGAAGGAGAAACTCTTATTGGAGTAAATGTCCTTATAAAAGGAACCAAAACCGGTACAGTTACAGATTTTAATGGAGCCTTCTCCATATCCGGTAATTTAGATAGAGGTACTATTCTTATTTTTTCATATTTAGGATATGAAACTAAAGAAATTCAATTTAATGGTCAGCCTCTCTCTGTTAAACTCACTGAAAGCACAAAAACATTAGATGAAGTTGTAGTTGTCGGTTATGGAGTTCAAAGAAAAAAAGATTTAACCGGCTCTACTGTCTCAGTAGGGAGTAGTGTGGTTAAAGACAAACCTGTTTCGAATCTTGCTGAAGCACTGCAAGGGCGTGCAGCCGGTGTGATGATTACTAATTCAGGTTCACCCGGAAGTAATAGTTCAATTCGTATACGAGGTTTGGGATCAATTAACGATTGTTCTCCTTTAATTGTCATCGATGGTGTTCCAACCGATCTGAACCTAAATGCAATAAATCAAAACGATGTTGAGACAATTGACATTCTAAAAGATGCATCTGCAACTGCAATTTATGGTTCCAGAGGCGCAAACGGTGTAGTTCTAATTACAACAAAAAAGGGAAAATCAGGACAAGGTGTAATTTCATTTAGCGCTAATACTGCAATAAACAATGCTATTGGGACTCCAAAATTGCTTAATGCCAGTCAGTTCGCTTCGTTGCATAACGAAATGATGCTAAACGGAGGACAACCTCAACGACCTGACTTCACTGACCCTACGCTCTGGGATGAAGGTACTAATTGGTATGATGCTCTTATACAGAGCGGAAAAATGCAAAATTACCTGCTATCTTATTCTGGTGGAAGTGATAATAACAATTATTATGTCTCAGCGGGTATATTTGATCAAAAAGGTATAGTTATTAATACTGATTTTAAACGCTACACATTTCAATTCAACAACGAAGCTAAAGTTCGTAATTGGTTGAAATTCGGAAACAATCTAACACTTAGTCACGATTTAAAACGCAATGGTTCTTATAATATTCTGGGAACTATGCAATCGCTACCTACTCAGCCTATATATAACGAAGATGGAAGTTATTCTGGACCAGGTAATAGTGCTATCTGGTACGGTGATATGCGTAATCCGATAGGAACTGCCAATGTGGAAAAATCAGAAACCAAGGGATACAATCTGTTGGGAAATATTTTCGGAGAAATCAACATTTCTAAAAAAGTTTTCTTGAAATCTTTGGTAGGAGTTGATTATAAAGATTGGAGTTCAGTTTCATTTTCTCCTAAATATGATTGGAAACCAATACCTGCTCCAACTTCAACCAGAAGTGAGAGTTGGAATAAATCTATAACTTATTTATGGGATAATACAATCACATATATGGACACTTTTGCTGAAAAACATAATATCAATGTAATGATAGGTTCGAGTGCACAAAGTAATCTTTTTAGATATATAAATGGAAGTAAAGAGGATTTTTTATCCGATGATTACAATCAACTAAACAATGGGCTACTAAATCCGCTCATTGGTGGTGGTCAGAGTGAATGGGCATTGCTGTCTTTTTTCGGACGTGCAAATTATAATTACGACAATAAATATCTTTTGACAGCAACTTTGCGTCGCGATGGTACTTCTCGTATTTCTACAAACAATCGTTGGGGAACATTTCCGTCATTCTCGGCAGCGTGGCGTTTTACAGAAGAATCATTTTATACCAAAAATAAAATTCTTACTGACGGAAAATTACGCATAGGTTATGGCGAAACAGGAAATCAGTCTCCGTTAGATCCTTATGCATACATTACAAGATTAAAAACTTCACAATATGTTTTCAATGACACACCAGTTGCTACTCTTTACCCCTTAGTAATGCCAAGTCCTGAGATTAAATGGGAAACCGTAAAACAATGGAATATTGGTATTGATACTCACTTTTTTGATCAGGCTTTAAGTATCACTTTAGATGCTTATTTGAAAAACACGAGCAATATGTTAGTAGGAATGGCAGTACCCATAACTACAGGATATTCTGACAGCTATACACCGCAGATTAATGTAGGAAAAGTACAAAATCAAGGAATAGAATTAACTATCTCATCTAAGAATATAAAGAGTAATAATTTTGAGTGGATTACTGAAGCGAATGTTTCGTATAACAAAAATAAAGTCTTGAAACTCGATGGTGATGTTCCAATGTATTTTGGAGTACAAACACACACAGTAGGGAAGCCAATTGGTGCATATTATGGCTATGTAACCAACGGTATCTTTCAAAATTGGGATGAAGTTAATTCTTATGCAGTACAAAAACCATCTCAAGCAGGAGGACAAGGAACTTCTCCAGGAGATATTCGATTCAAAGATCTTGACAATAATGGTGTTATAAATGATAATGATCGGACATTCCTGGGTAACCCTACTCCTTCTTGGATATTCTCTATGAATAACAGTTTCAATTTTCACAACTTTGATCTCCAAATTTATTTTCAGGGTGTAGCGGGAAATGAAATATATAATGGAACGCGATCTTCACTTGAAAGCATGTCGACAGTAACTAATCAATCAATAAAAATGCTTGATAGATGGACTGGCGAAGGCACCAGTAACTCCATTCCACGCGCAGTGTATGCCGATCCGAATAATAATAATCGTGTTTCTGACAGATTCCTTGAAGATGGTTCATACTTGCGCTTGAAAAATATCACTTTAGGATATACGCTTCCTAAAAAATCGTTGTCCAAAATTTATATGTCTGGTGCACGTATGTTTATTTCTGCACAAAACTTACTTACGTTAACACGTTATTCCGGTTTTGACCCTGAAGTTTCGGGTATTGATTCTGGTAGTTACCCTATGACCAGAACAATCAGCCTTGGTCTTGATATAAAATTTTAAACCAATATAAATAATACGCAATCATGAAAAAACTAATTTATATCACAACGATATTTTTATCTGTTCTAATGGTGTCATGTGATGACTTCTTAAATAAGTCACCTTATGAAGATCCAGGAGCAGAGACCATAAAAGATGAAGCAAGTGCCATTGCACTCACCAATGCTGCTTACCAGCCTTTACAACGTCCAAAATTATATAATATGCGTATCTGGACATTGGACATTATAGCTGGGAATAGTCAAGTAGGTGCCGGTGGCGGTAGCGATGGTATAGAAACAGTTCAATTAGCAAACTTTGTGGCAGATGCTGATAATTTTGCCACTATTGACTTTTGGAGAGGACCTAATCCGGGAATCCTTTATTGCAATACTGTTTTAGCAAATGTCCCTGAAATGGATATTAGCGAAAGTATCAAGAATCGTTGTATTGGCGAAGCTAAATTTTTACGTGCACATTACTTCTTCTTGTTGGTTCAGCTCTATGGAAATGTGCCTATGAGCTTAAAGCCTGCAAACGCAGGTGATGACTTATTTCCTCGCCGTGTAGGAAAAGATACCATTTACAACGAAGTGATTATACCAGATTTGAAAGAAGCCATAAAATTGCTTCCAACACGGGAAGAATACAGTACTATCGATAAAGGTCGTGCATCAAAAGGAGCAGCCTGTGGAATGTTGGCAAAAGTATATCTCACGCTTGGCAAATATCAAGAATGTATTGAAATGTGTGACGAAGTAACTAAATTAGGATATACTCTTAATCCTGACTATAGTGATTGTTTTGGTGGCGAAGCAAAGAATAAGAACACTGCTGAGTCATTGTTTGAAGTTCAGTATTACGGTAAGACAAAAGCCGGTTTCTTCGACGACGAAAATCAGGCAGCATGGCATAGTACTTTTATGGGGCCACGTAATCAGGAATTTGTTGGAGGTGGTTATGGTTGGAATCAACCAACGCAAGAGTTTGTAGACCAGTATGAAACTGGAGATTTGCGAAAAGACAAGACCATTCTTTATGAAGGTTGCCCGGCATTTGGAGGGAAAAAATATCTTTCAACCATGTCGATGACAGGCTACAATGTACGTAAATTTCTTGTGCCACTATCTATTTCGCCTGACTACAACACCAATGCAGCAAACTTTGTAGTACTTCGCTATGCGGACGTACTGCTAATGAAAGCTGAAGCTTTGAACGAACTTGGACGTACTAATGATGCCGTAGAACCACTTTATTTAGTGCGTAAGCGTGCCGGATTAACAAATAAATCAATCTTACAAAACCTTACACAAGATCAAATGCGACAAAGAATCATTAAAGAACGTCGCGTAGAACTTGCGTTTGAAGGACATCGCTGGTTCGATATGATTCGTATTGATAACGGACAATATGCATTGGATTTCTTTCACTCTATAGGAAAAGTAAATGCTGTCCGCAAACACTTACTGTTTCCAATTCCACAAAAGGATATTGATACTAATCCTAATTTGAAACAAAATCCGGGATATTAAGAATCATGAAGTTAAAACAAAAAATAAATTTGATAAGATGAAAACTATATATAGAATATTAATCTCCACAGTTTTTTTATTGCCGTTACTTTTTGTTTCGTGCAACGAAGATTTAATGGAAACAAACAAAGGAGAAACTGCGCTTAAACTAAAAGCAAATACTACTGATTTGGTTTTAGATGTACTTAATCCTAATTCAAGTGTTTTAAGTTTCGAGTGGACAACAGGTACAAATAATGGTACAAATGCTGCAATAAGTTATCAATTCCAAATTACAAACGAAGATAGCAATTTCGAATCTGGCATCACTTATGAATTAGGAAAGAATACGACTTCGATAGTATACACAAACGAAACTTTAAATTCAGTTTTATTAGATTCTCTAAATGCCAAATCCGATTCTGTAATCACAGTGAAAGCGCGTGTAATAGCTACCGTTCTTGCAGCAGGTACAGAACCTCAAATTTCCGAATCTTTTGCAGTTAAGATTAAGACCTATAAACCAATCGCTAAAAATCTCTATTTGATTGGAGGAGCTGCACCTAATGGTTGGAATGCTGATAATGCTACTAAAATGAATTCTGTTAATGGAACGACAGGTGGATTCACATGGCAAGGGCGTTTAAATGCTGGAGAACTAAAATTCATTACGAAGCTTGGAAACTTTCTACCATCCTACAACAAAGGCGTTGAAGACAATCAACTTATTTATCGTGAAACAGAAGACCAACCGGATAATAAATTCACTATTAGCAAATCAGGACAGTATAGGGTTACTGTAAACATAATCACTTTAAACATTAGTATTGAGGAGTTAGACGCTCCTGAATTTGGTGATTTATGGTTTGTTGGAGGATTCTCCGGCTGGACATTCAAAGAAATGAGAGTGGATATGCTTGATCCTTACATCTACCATTATAACGCAGAATTAAACTCATCAAATAGTAGTGATGAATTTAAAATTGCAACTGCCAATAATTTTGACCAAACAACAGTATTTTTACGTCCTGCTGTAAATGGACAAGGCGCTGGAACTGGATTAAGTGTTGTGAAGTGGTCGGAAAGTGAGAATACCAATGATAATAAATGGAAACTTGCACCTGGCATTTATAAAATAACCCTGAATTTGCGTACCATGAAAGTAGATATTGTACCATTTACCCCATTCTCGATGATTTATCTTGTAGGCGATGCAACACCTAATGGTTGGGATATTGGCAATGCAACTGCTATGGATGCTGTGAGTGGAAATTCGTTTAAATTCACATGGACTGGCCATTTAAATGCTAAAGAAATTAAATTCACTTGTGATAGAAAAACTGATTGGAATGGAGCTTTTTTCCTTGCAACCAGTGGAGGAGCTAACCCGAGCGGAAGCGAGGAGCAAATGTTGTACAGCAATGTGGGATCAAACCCCGATAATAAATGGAATATTACCGAAGCCGGTACCTATACAATAGAGTTAGATCAATTGCAGGAAACTGTAAAATTCACCAAACGTTAAAATTATATCAATCATGAAGAAAACAATATATTTAATTGTCGCTTTAACGACATTAATTGTGTCGGGCTGTAGCAGCGATTATTTTGAAACCACAAATAATCCTCTTTCTTATGGAGAATCATATATTGACATTACAATCACTACTGACAAAGCTCTATATAATCCGGGAGAAACGGTCAAATTCATTGCAAAGGGTATTCCAGATGGAGCTAAGGTTCGCTACACATATCTTGGTAATGTAATAAGTGAGACTGATTTATCAACTGAGACATGGTCATGGACAACTCCCAATGACGATTACAGAGGCTATATGGTGGAAATTTATACCATTGAAAATGGTGTAGAAAAGTTAATCAATAATATCGCAGTAGATGTTTCTTCCGATTGGGCAAAATTTCCGCGATACGGTTTTGTTTCAGATTACGAAAAAATGGATAACAAATTCATTAGCCGGAATATTGATATTTTAAATAGATATCATATTAACGGATTGCAATTTTACGATTGGTTATACGACCATCAACGCCCACTTGCGGGTTCTGTTGAAAATCCGTCAACTTCGTGGGAAGATATTTTCTATCGTACAAATTATTTTTCTACTGTAAAATCATACATTGATGAAGCCAAAGCGAAAGGGATGAAAACAATGTTTTATAATCTCTGTTACGGTGCTACAAAAAATGCAGCATCCGATGGCGTAAGCGATGAATGGTATGCATATAAAGATCAAAATCATTCAGAGAAAGATTATCATGATCTTTCAGGAGGACGAAGTCACATTTGGGTGCTTGATCCGGGAAACGAACAGTGGCAAGCCTATTTAGTGGCGCGCAACAAAGACGTTTATCAGGCGCTTGGTTTCGATGGCTTCCATATCGACCAGTTGGGTTACCGGGGCGATCGATACGATTATAATGGAAAATCGATCGATATGAGTAAAGGATACGGTTCGTTTATTAATGCAATGAAAACGGCAGAGCCGGATAAA
>JAYFRI010000126.1:0-3107 GCA_034926015.1 Paludibacter sp.
ATAATACATGTGGCATTCCTTGTTATCGTACCGAATGGTAAAATAAACCATCATTTTCTTTTTTGCAGGGTCGTAAATCGTTTGTGGTGCCCACGAACAATCAATATCACCAAGTTCGGGGAATGCTTTATCCACGCGGAAGTCAGTATGTGTCCAATGAATAAGGTCGTAGGACTTCATAAGCACAATGGCACGGTTGTTTCCCCAACCATACTTTTCGGCAGGTCGTTCAAACTCAGTATCGCGGTATCCGGCACGTTTACCAAATATATGTAGATCGGTCATTGCCAAATAAAATGCACCATCAGGCCCACGGGTAATGTGTGGATCGCGTACCCCTCTCTGTTCGGCCAATTCAGCGCCGTTCAATACCGGTTGACCTCCGTTTATATCCGTAAAAGTATAACCATCCGTGCTGATGGCAAAATAAGCAGATTGAGTCTGGTCTTTAAAATACACCAACAGATAACCCGACAAATCTTTCTCTTTGAATTTGGGGGCTTTGCTCAGTTTGGGAACAATAACAATCCCTGTTGCAGACGGTGCTGTAGCTTTGGTGTCCTGTGCAATGGCGTTCAGGGAGATGCACATACATGAAATAACCAGCAGAAATTGGAAAAGTGTACGTTTCATATTCATTATTTACGATTTAATTATTTACGATTTTCAATGGTCTCCGGTCTTTGTTGAATTGTTGAAGCGTTGAATTGTTGAACTGTGTAACTGACAAAGCGTTGATTCGTCCAAAACTCTTAACTCAGCACTCAAATCTTCAATCCCGAAAGCTTAGGGGACAAATTCTCGCATTTTCAAATTTTCGAATCCAAAACAGTTTTATCGAACACGAAACAAAACCCTCCTCCTATTCGTTGGCATCAAGTATTTTAGCTTTTTCTTTTTCAAATTCATCGGAAGTGATCACTTTCTCGTCGAGAAGTTGTTTTAATTCCCGAAGTCTATCCATTTTTGATTTTGTAATGAGTTGCGATTTCTGCATCTCAGGCGTTGATGCGGGTTCGGTAACAACAGGTTGCAATACATAACTATGAACAGGTTTATATTGCATGGTCCATAAAAACGGAACGGCAACAAAAAGACCTCCAATGATTGCCCCTATATTTATTTCTTCATCTTTTGTAATTGTTGTAACCAAAGGACTAAAACCTTCCTTCTCAAGCCTTACAACCATAGAACTTCCAACAATCTTAGTATCGCTGTGCAGGTAAGGAGTTTCGCCAACATAAGCCCCATCGATGTATACTTTTGCTTTGTCAGGTTTCGATTGTATCATTGTGGTACTGGAGCAACTTGCAAATAAAATGGTGAGTGCAAGAAAAAAACTGATAGAGCGTATTCCTTTTTTCATATTAGTGTTTGTTTTTTCGTTTCATCGATCTTATCGTAAAATACATCAATATTGAGCCTGATAAAAATATAATTATGCCTCCGACAAGAACTCCAATGCCATAGTTCGACAAACTGTCGATAACCATCAAACATTTTACAATGGCGTAAACAGGATAAACAATAAGTATTATCGAGATAATAAGCAGAACATATTTCATTTTGTTACATTTAAAAAACATCATGTCGTGCCTGTACCGGCCCGACATGATGTAAGTTTAATTTACTTAGTGATTGTCACTGTTGTCGGAGTATAGATTCCGCTTGTCAACATGGCAAGGAAGCCATCGATAAATGAATGTGATACAGTAATTGAATAATCTTTTGTATCGCCTACCAACTCTTTTGTGTTGGCAGTTGAGATTGGTGCTAAACCGTTGATCAGATAATGATTGTGTGAAACAATCTTAGTTCCTGTCTGAGGACCATTACCAATTGTAGCAGTAAATGTGTAACACGAAGTCATCATAACGGCAATTGCAAAAATGAGTGACAATTTCAATAAACTTTTTTTCATAAGTAAAATAATTTCTGTTTACCTACTCTATAGCTTTTCGGCTTCCGCTCCCTACTCTGATAAGGATTTTCGGGGTTTTCCTTTATTATTAATCTTCCATTTACTTAATACGCTATCTGGCTTATGTGCCTTTGTTTATATAAAGCCAACAGGTAGTTAATATTTGCGTTCAAAGGTATATAACAAATTTAAAAATAACAATATTTTGAGAATAAATTTTAAGGAATATTGATCCATCCAAGATAAAATCAAACAAAATACCATAAATGAGAGACAAAGCACTCGAAAGTCATAGGTCATCTGGCAGTGTTGGAGCTTTTTAAATATGAAAGCGTTGGAGCGTGCTATTGTCCACAGTCTTTGTTGAAGCATTAAAGAAATGCAGGCAAAGGCCACTCTGTCAATTGTCGCCAGATTTTCGTTACACAAAAGAATAAAGACAATATACTAATGTAGCAATCGTTGAAGAATTGAAGTGTTTTCTGAACCGGAATACGAAACATGGAACACGAAACTTTACTAAATCTTCAAATCTTCTATTGACGCTTTTAAACCATCAGGTCGTTTTCGTTTTGGATATCTACTCCTTTTTTGAAAATAGTTGCAATAATGTAGATCACAGCTCCCATCAGAATAAATGCCTGGCTATCGGCCCAAAATTGGTTTAAGTTATCGATAACAAAACCCTGCTGCATTAAATTTTCGGTAAATGTTCTGGCAATATAACTTAACAGACCAATGAAAAGGGTAAAATAACTGATTAGTTTAATCTTTTCCGCAACATAAGTACTGAAGGGTTTAAGTAAATCCATTTTGTGCATGAGCATGATCACGACATAAAACATGCATGCCTTTAAAATTGAAATTATCAAAATAAAGCTATAAGTAGCAAAAAAAGCGAATTTACTACCTTCATACATGGCGGTTAAATCCAGTTTTTGATAAAGATGCTGGAGAAAATCAGGCTTATACAAACTGAAAAAGAAATTTACAATCAGGCCGCCTGCTTCAATGCTCAAACCTACAAAAATAAGCCAGGCCACAATATATAAGCCTTTAAATACGAAGTTGTTTGTTTTTGACATCGTTGTTGAATTTTTAAATTATTGCGCCAAAGATAAACAATATTTATTGATAAACAACAAAAAACAATTTATATTCAAAAAATATTCATCGAAATTAGAAA
>JAYFRI010000067.1:0-4789 GCA_034926015.1 Paludibacter sp.
CGATTACATTCATTTTACTATTCACATTCTCTATTGCTTACGCAACACAGCATCCCGGTATATTTCTGACATCTCAATCGGTGAAAGAAATCAAAAAATCTATTGGCAAATATCCGGCTTTTGACAAATCATATTATGAATTGAAAGCGACTGCAGATGCTGCACTCACAAAAGAAATCGTTGTACCAAAGCCAAAAGATGGAGGTGGCGGTTATACACACGAAAAACACAAGAATAATTACTACGAGATGAATGCATCCGGCATGTTGTATCAAATTACAGGCGAAAAAAAATACGCACAGTTCGTACTTGATATGCTTAAAAAATATGCTGAGATATATCCAACGCTTGGAACTCACCCGGCTCAAAACTCTGAAACTCCCGGTAAGCTATTTTGGCAAGCGCTTAACGAAGCTGTTTGGCTATTCCACACGGCAAATGCTTACGATTGTGTCTATAATTTTATCAATTTAACCGACCGTACTTATATTGAAAAAAATCTCTTTTATCCAATGGCGGAGTTTATTTCCAACGGAAATGCAAACAATTATGCCGTTTTCAATAAAATGCACAATCATGGAACCTGGGCAACAGCTTCAGTTGGTATGATTGGCTACGCAGTGGGCGACAAAGATCTGGTGGAGAAAGCACTTTATGGATCAAACAAAGATGGCAAAGCCGGTTTTATCCGTCAGCTGGATGTATTGTTTTCGCCCGATGGCTATTTTACAGAAGGCCCTTATTATCAGCGATATGCCATATGGCCATTTATGACCTTTGCTCAGGTGATTCAAAATCAACAACCCGAATTAAATATTTTCAACTACAGGGATGGTATTTTAAAAAAAGCTGTCAACACTTTAATTCAAAGCGCCTACAATGGCGAGATTTTTTACTTAAATGATGCACTGCAAAAGACATACAAAACTCAGGAAATAGTTTATGCCGTGGATATTGCGTATAAAAATGACCCGACAAACAAACAATTACTCGATATTGCACGTCAACAGGAATCTTTCATAATTTCCGGAGAAGGATTGGCTACAGCAAAGGCTGTTTCAAAAGAAAAAATCAATGCTTTTGAGTTTAAATCAACATTTCTTCGAGATGGACAAAATGGAGATGAGGGAGGAATAGCTATCCTTAGAGCCGGCAAAGGAAAAACTCAAACTTGTCTCACTTACAAAGCCACATCGCATGGTTTGTCTCACGGTCACTACGATAAACTATCCATAGCACTTTTCGATAATGAGAACTCAATTCTCCCTGACTATGGAGCTGCTCGCTTTTTGAACATCGAGCCAAAATCAGGCGGAGGTTATACAAAAGAAAATCATACATTTGCGTCTCAAACCATAGCTCATAATACGGTTACCGTAGATGAAAGAAGCCATTTTGATGGAAATATTAAGATATCTTCAAAATTTCATTCTGACGTTCATTATTATGACTTTTCTGACAATAATTTAAACATCGTTTGTGGTTCCGAAAGCAATGCATACAATGGAGTAAAAATGATGCGAACGACCGCATTACTCAGTGCCGAAGATTTTGAATTTCCTGTTACAATAGATATCTTCAAAGTTCAGTCCGATAGCATACACACTTACGATTTACCTTTTTATTACAGAGGGCAAATGGTTTCCACTGATTTTAAATACAATAAAAGTGTAAGTGAACTAAAAACGTTGGGATCGCATAATGGGTATCAACATCTTTGGCTGGAAGCATCAGGCAAAACAAACAATCAGAATGCTAATTTCACATGGGTAAACGGCAATCGTTTTTACAGCATAACTACCCTGACCAATTCAAATACAGAATTGCTAATGACCCGCACAGGCGCAAACGATCCCTCATTCAATCTGCGCAGCGAAACAGCATTTATAATTCGTCAGCCAAAAGCAACAAATCATAGTTTTGTGTCAATAATTGAGCCTCACGGACTTTACGATTTGTCGCGCGAAATAACATCCGGGTTTAAAAGTATCGTTACTGATTTGAAGCTGATAAGTGAAAACGAAAATTACACTGTTGTTGAATTCTCAATACAAAACGGAGCTAAATATATTTTCACTACAATCAATAAAGATTTTGATAAAAACAAAAAACACACAGTGACTTTCGAAGGAAGTAGTATTTCATTCACTGGAAATTACAATATTACACGAATAAAAGAATAAAAATTATGCAAACAAAAAGCAAAAATTTCCTATTGAGTTCAGAATTAGAATGGGAACAACCCAGTCAGGGTTTAACACGTCAAATAATGGGTTATGACGGTCAACTTATGTTAGTAAAAGTAAAATTTGAGAAAGGAGCTATAGGCTATGTACATGAGCATTTCCATTCTCAGGCAACATATGTGGTAAGCGGTAAATTCGAAGTAATGATTAACGGCGAAAAAAAAATATTGGAAGCAGGTGATGGATTTTACATCGAACCCGATGTGCCGCATGGAGCAGTTTGTCTTGAAGAAGGTATTCTGATTGATACTTTCAGCCCAATGCGTCAGGATTTTTTAAAATAAAACATCATGAAAATTAAAGGTTTACGCTGGTGGGTTATCGGGCTTATTATGCTTATCACCATTATCAACTATCTCGATCGTGGTACACTCAATTATATGTGGGTAGCAAATATCGAATATAAACTGGTAGACGAGTTTAGTGACGGCCGTGAAAACGAAGCAATTTTTGTTATTGAAAGAAATGAATATCAATTAAAAACAAAAAAAGGTGACATCATAACGCAAAGCGCTGCACGAGTCATCACAAAAGCTGATGGAGCAATTATCGTCAACCGCGAAGGAATAGCATACGATTTAGGCATTATTGACACCACTTTATCGTCCGAAGAAACGTCAAAGCAAGCTAAAGACATACTGGGAACAATCACCATTTTCTTTATGATTGCCTACGGTTTTAGTCAGCTTTTTTCAGGAAAGTTATATGATAAGATAGGAACTCGTAAAGGATTTTTAGTTTCGGTATTGATTTGGGGAACTGCCGACGCACTAACTTCGTTGGCTCGTGGAAAAATATCGTTGACAGGGTTCAGAATGATGCTGGGGCTTGGCGAAGCTGGTCCATGGCCGGGAGCAACAAAAAGTAATGCTGAATGGTTCCCGCAAAAAGAACGTGCTTTTGCTCAGGGACTTTTTGGTGCAGCTGCCTCAATTGGTTCTGTCCTCGCTCCTATTGTCATTCTCATGCTCTATATTTCGTTGGGTTGGAAACTCACATTTGTTGTTGTAGGAGGTATGGGACTACTGTGGATCATTCCATGGTTAATCATCAACAAAAAAGGACCGAAAGAACATCCATGGATTACCAATGAAGAGCGTGAATATATTCTGAACGGACAACCTGAAGCAAAAGTGACCAACGAAAAGGGGAAAAGCTGGAGCGAATTGCTTGCCAACAAAAAGAATTACTCTGTTATTTTAGGTCGGTTTTTTCTTGATCCTATCTGGTGGATGTTTGTTACTTTCCTTCCCATGTATTTGGTTGAAGAATTCAATCTGAACATTAAAGAACTTGCTTTCTCGGCATGGGTACCTTACGTAGGTGCTATGATTGGGAGCATTTCGGGAGGATGGTTTTCAGGTTATTTAATCCGTAAAGGCAAAACTGTAGACAAAGCACGTAAAACAGCCATGTTAGTTGGCGGAGCTGTTATTATTCCTTCAATTATCGCATCTGTACTCGCTCCAAACGCAGTAATTGCAGTTATTCTAATGGCATTTGTACTCGGCGGCTTCCAGTTTACCATGACAAATATTCAAACCTTACCAAGCGATCTTCATGGAGGAAAATCGGTAGGATCACTTGCTGGTTTAGGCGGAGCTGCTGCCGTTTTAGGCACGATCCTGGCCATTCTTTTCTCAGGATATATTGCAAGTTGGCCATTGCTCTTTGGTCTTTTAGCTACTTTGGTTCCATTGTCATTACTTTCAATTTATTTAACCGTTGGAAAAATAGAACAAATAAAATAATTATAAAAAAAACTATTCTTAAGCTTATCTTCAGAAAGTCACGATTACACATCGTAACTTTCTGACTTGAAGGCTTTAAAAATATATATTATGAAACTAAAAAATAAAGTTGCCATCGTTACAGGTGGAGCACGTGATTTAGGACGTGCAATTTCGGTAAAATTAGCAGCTGAAGGTGCTAAAGTAGTAATCAACTATTTCGACAATCCCAGCGATGCGCAGGAAACTCTTAAAATGGTACAGGAAGTTGGCTCCGAAGGCATTATTGTACAAGGTGACATGACTAAAGCTGAAGATGTTAAACGTTTTTTTGATACTGGAGTTTCTGCCTTCGGTACGCAGGTAGATATTTTAGTGAATGTAGTTGGAGGTATCTGCGGACGTAAACAAATTACTGAGCAAGATGAAGATTGGTACAACCTGCTTATGGATGTAAACATGAAAAGCTGCTGGTTATGCACACGTGAAGTTGTCCCTTATATGACTCAGGGCGGTTCGATTATCAATTTTTCCTCATTGGCAGCACGTGATGGAGGAGGACCCGGCGCTTCACTTTACGCCACAGCAAAAGGAGCTGTTATGACTTTCACACGGTCTATGGCCAAAGAGCTTGGTCCTAAAGGTATCCGTGTCAATGCATTGGCACCCGGCACGATTGCCACTTCATTTCACGATAGATTCAACACACCGGAAAATCGCGAACGTATGAAAGGAATGTATCCTTTGCGTCGCGAGGGCGATGCAGGTGATGTCGCTGATTTAGTGACATTCCTGGCTTCAGATGAATCGGAT
>JAYFRI010000221.1:0-3271 GCA_034926015.1 Paludibacter sp.
ATTTATTTTCGATACCCTTGAAGTCACGTACACGTGGCAAGGCAACACGAATAAGACGTTCCAAAAACTCGTACATACGATCACCACGTAGCGTAACACGAACACCAATCGGCATTTTTTTACGAAGTTTGAAATTCGAAATATCTTTTTTAGATATTGTAGCTACTGCTTTCTGACCAGTAATTGTTGTCATTTCGTTGATAGCTACTTCGATAATTTTTTTATCGGCAACAGCTATACCCAATCACTGGTTCAGAACGATTTTTTCTAATTTTGGAGCTTGCATAACAGAACTGTAACCAAACTCTTTCATTAAGATCGGAACGATACGTTCTCTGTAATCTTGTTTTAAACTTGCTGTGTTCATTCTTAAATTTCTCCTCCTGATTTTTTAGAAATACGCACCAATTTACCTTCAGCATTCAATTTGCGACCTACACGAACGGGTTTACCGTTTTCAACAGGATTTAAATTAGAAATATGAATAGCTGCTTCTTGTTTCAAGATGCCACCCTGAGGACTTTTTGCGTTAGGCTTAGTGCTCTTTGACACCATATTTACACCTTCTACGATAGCGCGTTGCTCTTTCACAAGCACTTGCAACACGCGACCGGTTTTTCCTTTGTCAACCCCGGCATTTACGTAAACGGTATCACCTTTTTTTATGTGTAATTTACTCATCTCTATTTTGTTTTTCGAAGATTAAAGCACTTCAGGTGCAAGTGAAATGATTTTCATGTTTGTAGCACGCAATTCACGAGCTACCGGACCGAATATACGGCTTCCGCGGATTTCGCCAGCATTGTTTAATAATACACAGGCGTTATCGTCGAAACGAATATAAGAACCGTCGGCACGACGTACTTCTTTTTTTGTACGAACCACAACAGCTTTTGAAACGATACCTTTTTTGATGTCGGATGAAGGAATTACACTCTTCACAGCCACCACAATAATATCACCAAGCGTTGCATAACGTTTGCTGGTTCCTCCCAATACACGGATACAAAGTGCTTCTTTAGCACCACTGTTGTCCGCAACTACGAGTCTTGATTCTTGTTGTATCATAATTACTTAACTCTTTCGATAATTTCAGTTAATCTCCATCTTTTTAATTTACTCAGCGGGCGAGTTTCCATAATACGAACTGTATCACCAATGTTACATTCGTTTTTTTCGTCATGAGCATGGTATTTTTTTGTCTTATTTACGAATTTTCCGTAAATAGGGTGCTTTTCTTTCCATTTTACAGCCACTGTAATGGTCTTGTCCATCTTGTTGCTGAAAACGACACCCGTTCTCTCTTTTCTTAAATTTCTTGTTTCCATCAGGATCTAATTTTTATTGATTAATTTCCCGCTGACGCAACACAGTTGCAAGACGTGCTAATGTACGGCGTACCACTTTAATTTGCAACGGATTGTCGAGTGGAGAAATGGCATGATTCAGTTTCAAACGAACCAAATGCCCTTTTTCTACATCTATACGTTCCTGAATCTCTTTTGTGTTTAATTCTTTAATTTCTCTTGTTTTCATTTTCCTTACAGGTTTTGAGAGGTAAAATCATAATCACGTCGTACTACAAATTTAGTAGTGACCGGAAGTTTCTGAGCTGCTAAACGCAATGCTTCTTTAGCGATTTCAAACGAAACTCCTTCTACTTCGAACAACATACGTCCTGGTGTAACAGGAGCCACAAATCCTTCTGGCGCACCCTTACCCTTACCCATACGAACCTCTGCAGGTTTCTTAGTGATAGGTTTATCCGGGAATACACGGATCCAGATTTGTCCTTGACGTTGCATATAACGAGTAACAGCAATACGGGCAGCTTCAATTTGACGACCGGTTAACCATTTTGATTCCAGAGATTTAATTCCGAACGAACCGAAAGCCAACTGATTACCTCTTTGGGCGTTGCCTTTCATACGGCCTTTTTGCTGTCTCCTGAACTTTGTTTTTTTAGGTTGTAACATAATTTCCTTTAATCAAATTCATTAATAACAGTTAATTTTTTTTCTTTTTAAAGCCACCTTTACCTCCACGATCATTTCTGTCGTTGCGATCTCTACGATCACCACGATCATTGTTGTAACGATCGCCACCGCGTGATGCCTCTTTAGTTGCAGTAAAGTTTGGAGCAAGGTCTTTTTTACCATAGATTTCGCCACGGCAAATCCAAACCTTGATACCAATGATACCTACCTTAGTCAATGCTTCGGCATGAGCATAATCAATATCTGCTCTGAGAGTATGCAAAGGAGTACGTCCTTCTTTATACATTTCCGAACGTGCCATCTCGGCTCCGTTCAAACGACCTGAACACATGATCTTGATACCTTCAGCTCCCATGCGCATTGTAGCAGCAATTGCCATCTTTGTGGCACGACGGTAAGCAATTTTACCTTCAACCTGACGAGCTACGTTGTTGGCAACGATAACTGCATCGAGTTCGGGGCGTTTAATTTCGAAAATATTGATCTGAATGTCTTTATCGGTTACTTTCTTTAATTCTTCTTTGAGCTTGTCAACTTCCTGTCCACCTTTTCCGATAATGATACCGGGGCGGGCAGTACAAACAGTGATAGTTACCAATTTCAACGTACGTTCGATAACGATACGAGATACGCTTGCTTTAGCCAGACGAGCATTCAGATATTTTCTGATTTTGTGGTCTTCAAGTATGGTATCACCATAATTGTTACCACCGTACCAGTTTGAATCCCATCCACGGATAATTCCTAGGCGGTTACTTATCGGATTAATTTTTTGTCCCATCGAGCAATTAATTTTCGTTATCGTTAGTAATTTTGGTATCTACGAATATAGTTACGTGATTCGAACGTTTGCGAATGCGGTATCCGCGACCCTGAGGAGCGGTACGAAGGCGTTTCAACATCGTTGCTGAATCCACAGCTATATTACTTACATATAAATTAGCGTTATCAGCTTTTTGCTCAGTTTTGGTTTCCCAATTGGCTACTGCTGATTTCAACAATTTTTCTAATCTTCCTGAAGCTTCTTTTGACGAGAACTTCAGTACACTCAACGCTTTGTTTACTTCCATCCCGCGTATCATATCGGCCACAAGGCGCATTTTGCGTGGTGAAGTAGGAACGTCGTTAAGCTTGGCAAAATAAAGAGTTTTATTCGCTTCTTTTCTTGCGTCGGCTGATATTTTTTTTCTTGCACCCATTTTCTTGAAATGATTATTTTTTCTTATTAAAATTTCAATGGATTATTTTTTCTTACCACCGTGACCGCGGAAGTT
>JAYFRI010000075.1:0-2382 GCA_034926015.1 Paludibacter sp.
AATCACCTTTATATTCATCAGCTGGCTCGAAAACAGTACCTGTATAACCAGCAAAACTCGAAGACCCTAATCGACAATAATTATTTCTACTAGAATATGTTACGGTTCCAACTTCCCCGAAAGGAAAATTACTTCGTTTTCCGTTTACATAGCCATCGGAAGGATAAAGGTGGTATAAATCCGTATACATGGGGGTTGCATCGTTAAACCAACTTTTTGGAAATGAATGTTCCCGATTATAGCAATCGCCTTCAGCCGAGTAATTTCCACACTGATTTGTTCCAAACGTATAATTTGTTGTGTTTGAGTAAATGTCCCACACTTTTCCATCCGCCCGCTTATCAGTCGTTTGGAAATCGGTCCATAAATTTGCGTAAGATCTTTCGGTATGCGATCCAACGATACTGAAAAGTTTAGTTTTAAGTGCCGCTTCGGTGTAGCCTACCGCGGCATTATAATAATTTGTTGGCTCCGCACCGAAAACCAACAAAGGGAAAAGTAGCAGTAATAAGTAAAATTTCTTCATTCAGTCCTTTTTTTAATGAGGGCTGCAAATGTAAGAAATAAGTTTCGAAAAAACATCGGATTCACAGAACTTTAATACACAATATGTATAAAAATACTGAAAATGGTCACAAAAAGTTAATTATTCTGCCACTATTTCGGTATCAGGCGTTTAAAATGTTATTATTGTTTGAGCAGATGGTCTATTGTTTCTGTCATATGAGCAAATTCTTCTTCGTTGTACAGGCGGGTGAGCAACACGATTTTTCCCGTTTTGTCAATAATCACATTTCGGGTAATACCGGCGTTGCGTTCGGCATAGAGAGCAAAAATATCGGCACGAGGGTCCAGGCCAATGGGATAGCTAATTTGAGTGCTTTTTACAAATTTAAGTACCGTTTCGAGCGGTTCGTCGCGATCGATGGCCAGCAGTGTAAAGTTCGGATTGCCTTTGTGCTTTTGCCAGATATCGCGTTCGATAAAAGGCATTTCCTTGCGACAAACGCCACACCAACTGGCTGTAAACTGCAACATGACTACTTTTCCCCTGAGCGACGAGAGTTTTACGGTTTTTCCATTGGTCAGTTTCATGCTGAAATCGGGAGCTGTGTCGCCCGTTTTTACCAGATATCCACGATTGTCGGCAGCCTGCGAAAAGGCAAAGGCCGATAATAATACTGCTGCAAGTAGGAGGATTTGTTTTTTCATGTGTGCTAAAATTATTTTAGGCCAAAAATACAGAAAACATTTTGAATTATGTACATTCTTAAAGCCCCTTTAGGGGTTTGGGGCTTTTTATAAATAAAACAGCGATTCTTCACAGAGTCGCTGTTTAGTGCTTATATTTCGAAAAATCAACAAATTATAGCTTGTGAGACTATAAATTTTTTCAACGAATTACTTTGCTTCCTTCGTTGGTGGTAATGCGTATAATCAGCATTTCGCTGGTTGGCAGTTGCATTTCGGTATGGCGGATTTCGGTTTGCTGATACAAACTTCCGTTTACGCGATATATGCTTAATTTGCCACCTACGGGCAGGTTGTAAAGCGTATTGCCTGCACGATATGCATTGATAGTTTTTGTATTTTCGACTGCCGTAGTGGTTGTGTTTACTTTTTCAACCGTGAGTTTATCCATACAGAACATAGTCGCAGTATTTATGCCCCATGTGCCAGAGTCGGTCGATTCCATTGTAAACTGAATGTACGAAACCTGACCCAGAGCAGATAAATCCATCCATTGCCAGCTGTTGTGGAGTTTCCATTGCACAGGATTTACCGAACGATAATCGGCCAGATAAAATTCTGAAGTGCCCGTTACCGTTATTCCATCGGCTGCATAACCTTTAGCAATAAGTTTAAAATAGTCGCCCTGTACAAATTTCCGTGCAAACTGATCGCCATTTTTAATGCCGTAATATGCCCATGGCGCATTGGTTACATACATGCCCGTTGGTTTGTAGGTTTTGCCATCGTTGAACATTACATAGTTCGACGTTTCGGTTACATCCGTAGCACCGCCATCGTTGTACGAGCCCCAGTAAGCCACCAGATAGTTTGAACCTTCGCCGTTTACGCCTCCTTTTGTCATGGCACCAAACTGATTCGGAACCCAGCCTTCGGAACTTTCTGTGCCATGATCGGTATTGTCGGCCCGGTTGCTGATGCTAAAGCCATCCCAATAAGTGCCACCCCAGCCGTTGCGATGCGAGAATATAAAGTTCTGCGATTCGAGATATACATTTTCTGCATAAGTGTCGGCCCAGTGCGAGTTTGCTGCAAGCGGATTTCCGGCCAGCGTAGTGGTGTTTTGAAGATCGAGTGTTACGAAGTTCTCACCTACAGGAGGATATACAGCCAGATTTTCCTGTGCATGCA
>JAYFRI010000342.1:0-5820 GCA_034926015.1 Paludibacter sp.
TGTGAGCGTTTCTGTCGCAGCTACACCTTTGATTTCCTGAATTTTGCCATTTAATAATTGCATTAAATGCTCATCGTTTTTTGCATAGAGTTTGATCAGAATTGTGTAATGTCCGAGTGTGTATTGTGATTCCACAATTTCCGGAATTTTTTCAAGTTCCTCCACTACTTCTTTGTACATCGAACCGCGCTCCAGGGTAATGCCGATGTATACACACATCTGAAAACCAAGCATTTTTGGATTCACCGTATATCCCGAACCGGTAATTACATTCATGTCGATGAGACGTTGTACGCGTTGGTGAATGGCAGCACGCGAAACACCACATTCTTCAGCCACATCTTTAAAGGGCATACGTGCATTTTGAGTTATGATTCGCAGTATTTTACGATCTAATTGGTCTATTTTTTCCATTGTAATCACAGGTTTATATCATTTTGTGAACAAAAATAAAGATAATAAATGAATTTTGAAAGGAAATGATGATAAATTTAAATCTAATTGTAGTAAATAATGTGAAATTGCATAAAAATCTCTTGCCATTTACAAAAAAAGCCGGAATTGTTACATTCCGGCTTTCCTGAGAAATTTTGTTAAATCAGTACGTGTTTATGGATTTTTTTGTACCAATAAGCTCATGTTGTTATTTTTCGATTGACAGTAATTCAACATCGAATATAAGTACTGAGAAAGGTTTGATAGCGCCCTGGTCTTGTCCGCCATAAGCCAGTTCCTGTGGAATATACAATTTGTATTTCGAGCCTACAGGCATTAATTTCAAAGCTTCAGTCCAGCCTTTAATTACCTGATTTACACCGAATACTGCTGGTTCGCCACGGTCAATAGAGCTATCGAAAGTTGTACCGTCGATTAAGGTTCCATGGTAGTGAACTTTCACACGGCTTGTGTCTGTTGGAAGAGGACCATTTCCTTTTTTAATAACCTCGTATTGCAATCCGCTTGCAGTTGTTATCACTCCGGCTTTTGATTTGTTAGTAGCAAGGAATTTTTCTCCGGCTGTTTTGTTAGCGCCAAATTGTCTTTCCATTTTTTGTTCCTGTATTTTTTGCATTGTAGTTTGCAAATACATTTGAGCTTCTTCAGGTTTCATTTGTACTGTTGAACCTTTCAAGCCGTTGATAAGACCTTGTTTGATAATGTCGATATCAACTGTTAAAGTAGAGTCGCCCATAAGGCCTGATTTGGTTTGTTCTTTCAATGCAGAACCGATATTTTTACCAAGTTCTGAAAGTTCTGGGTGTTTTTCATCAACTTTAGCATTTAAACCATCGTTCAAACCTTTAAGCAATGAAGCGATTTTAATTTTCAGTGAATCGGCGTTAGCGCTATCGGCAGCAAGGTAGTATTGTTTGATACCGTTTCCGTTGGCCAAACCAAAAGCATAGTTCAAACTATCAAGCTGATTTTTAAGTGTAGGTAACTTTGTTTTATTGTTATCGCACGAAGTAAAAACGAAAGCAGTCATCAAAGCCACTGCTAAAAATATATTCAGTTTTTTCATTTTTGAATTTTTTTAATCATTAATATACAAATTCTTATTTCGAAGTTGAATCAGTTGGAGCAGGCTGAGGCATTTCCTGTGGAGCAGGTTGAGCCATTTTCTGTTGTTGAATCTTCATCATTTCGTTGCGTATATATTCTTCGGCCTGAGCAGAAGTCATGCCTTCGGTGAAACCATTCAAAGCATTTACCAATCCTTGTTTTACGAGTTTTTCATCGAAAACCAATGTAGAGTCACCCATTAGTCCTTTTTGTTTTTGTTGGCTGAATGAGTTTCCGATTTGAACCCCAAGTTTGTACATTTCGTCGCTGCTTGCATCCGATTTATAGGCTTCATCGAGCGCTTTCATAAGTGCTAAAATTGGCTGATCGGTAGAGTCGTTTTGTAAATAATAGCTTTTAATTCCATCGCCATTAGCCATTCCTAATGCATAGTTTAAACTATCGTTTTGGTTGCTCAAACTTACTTCTTTAGCTTCGTATTTGTTACACGAAGTCATTACGAAGACTGCAACCATAGCTACAATTGTAAAAATACTTTGTTTTTTCATTTGTTTGTAAAATTAATTTATGATTTGTTTTATTTCTTCTTGTTTTGTTTCGATCCTTTTGATGTATTAGCAGGTTTTTTGTCTGCTACCGGTTTTTCGGCGGGGGCTTCTACTGGAGCCACTTCGACGAATGGTTTGATGTCGAGCAATTCTATTTCAAAAACAAGTGTTGCATATGGAGGAATAACTCCACCAGCTCCTTGTTCGCCGTAGCCCAGGTTGTAAGGCACGAAGAATTTATATTTTGATCCAACCGACATTAATTGCACGCCTTCTGTCCATCCTTTGATCACCTGATTCAGTGAAAATTCGATAGGTTCACCGCGGTCGATAGAGCTGTCGAATTTTGTGCCATCGAGCAGTGTACCTACGTAATGCACTTTAACTGTGTCCTGTGCAAGGGGTTTTTTGCCTTCGGTTGCAACGAGCACTTTGTATTGCAATCCGGTAGGAGTTGCAATGATTCCTTCAGCTGTCATGTTTTCTGCCAGAAACTTTTCGCCCTCAGTTTTTTTTGCTTCAAGCTCTTTTTGCTGTTCTTTGGTTATGTAATTGCGGAAAAACTCATTGGCAACTTCGGGAGTCAACAGTGTTGAATCTCCTTTCAGGGCTGTTGAAAATCCTTTGATTAATAGGTCGATATTTGATTTTTGACCCGGAATTGATTTTAAATTTTTAGCAAAGTCAGCTCCTACGTTCATTCCCAGTGCATAGCTCATTGAATCGACTTCGTTGTTGAAAACCTTTTCAATTACAGGCTGATTTTTCTTTGATTTCTTGGCTTTTTTTTCTTTGGCTCCGGCTGATAGAAGTACCATGCTGAATGCCATAAGCAGCAAAATTGTTTTTTTCATTAATGTAAAGAATAATATTTAAAACGATTTTTTTATAAATGTGAAGTATTATACGATATCAAGTAATTCAACTTCGAAAATGAGCGTTGTGTGTGGGCCAATAGCCTGACCTGCGCCTTGTGCTCCATAAGCTAAATCCGAAGGAATAAATAATTTCCATTTCGACCCAACTGGCATTAATTGCAGTGCTTCCACCCAGCCACTGATGACCTGAGTAACTCCGAAAGTAGCAGGTTCGCCTCTGTTTACCGAGCTGTCAAACACATTTCCATCGATTAAAGTGCCGTGATAATGTACTTTCACTGTGTCGCTTGCTTTGGCAATATTGCCAGTTCCTTTGGTTAGTATTTCGTATTGTAACCCACTTGGAAGAGTTACCACTTCGGGGCGTTTTGCGTTTTCGGCAAGAAAATTTTTGCCGGCTGCTATTGCGGCTTCGCCTGCTTTGGCCTGTAACGCTTCGAAGAATGTATTAATCACTTGTTGTGCTTCCTGATAACTTATTTCAGGTTGATTCTGTTCTAATACATCCTGAATTCCTTTGGCCAGTTTTGCATAATCAAGCTCGCCGATTCCACTGTTGATTAAATTATTTCCTAAACTTAATCCCAATGCATAACTTATTTTTTCCATTTTTAATGTTCTTGTTTTCTGCAATTTATGTTTCTTTTGATAAATTGAAAGCAGAAACTGTTGTTTTTTATTTATTTAAAATCTGTGTTTTTTATCGCGATTCTTTTTTTGTCAGATACTGTTTATCAATCGGTTTGAATATGATAAAATGTGCTGACATTATGAGAAAAAACGTCTGCAAAGATAGCTGATTTATTGGATAATAAGTTGTTAATTTATCAAAATTATCTGAATGACACAACAAGAGGAAGTTTTTTGATGGATCGAAAGCCTGATTCAGGATTAAAAACTTCAAAATAAAGGATGTAAATGCCTGCATTAGCTATCTCGTTTTTGTCTGTTCTGCCGTCCCATGTTAAGTAGCCTTCAGAGGATAATAAAATACCTGAAGCCAGTTCATGTATTTTTACACCAATTGCATTTAATATCAGTACATTTGCAATATTGCCATTGGTTTCGTTTTTGTATCGGATAAAGCAGAGGTCATTTACTCCGTCGTTGTCGGGCGAAAATGCTTCAGGGTCGAGCCAAACCATTTTTCCTTCGCCTTTGTCTGGTTCAGTGTCTCTGTATTGTGAATTGATAAGTCCGGGAGTGCCATATTTTACTTCGGATGCTGCCGAATGCCAGGATGCTGCATCCTGAGTTGGCATAGCTGGATTGATTCTTTCAAGCGCAACTCCTTTTGTGTTTTTAATCAAAGGATGATGCCATTTTACACTGTAAGTCAGCTCATCGTAAATCGTATCTTTTTCTTCGTTGCACAAAATTAATGTTGAACTTTGGTTGTTTAAAGCCGACCAAGCTATTTTTAGAATATTTTCCTGGTTTGTGCCATGGTAGTTCATAAGTGAATCGGGATCGGGACACAAGGCAACATAAGTGTGCGGTGCAATTAAATATTTAGTTGCGAGTTGATGACCGGAATTTAGGCTTCCGTCTGTTTTTCTCGTTGTTAATATTGTTGACTTCAGATCGATTACCTTCTCTGAATTGTTATAAATTTCGACGTATTCAACCGAATTGTCAGCATTTTCGAACATTATTTCATTCAAGATCAAATCGCCGGGTGTGGCTGTCTCGGGTATCCCGGTCCATTTCGTTAGTACGGTTGGACCGTTTCCTGCCATATCAGTGATACCGGAGATCAGAAGAGAATAAATTTCCCCTTTTTCGAATGATCGATCGAAAATAAGTGTTGCCGACTTATCATCTGCTGATACATTCACAACCCGGGGAGTTCCAATTTCATTGTCGACAAGATATTCACCGTTGCTATAATTCATTCTCTCGTTGAATGAAATTTTTAATTGGTTCGGTTCCACAATGTGTATGTCTTCCCATTCAGGGGCTTCTTTGTCCACCGCAATCTCTCCTTTTGCAATTATGTCATCAAACAGATAGGCCGATCCGGTTGTTGATGTGTTCGAAAACAGTAATCCGAAATAATGACACTCCAATACAAGTGTGTTTTGAACTTTCCCTTCCGAATAATAATCACTTTCAGTGGGTAATTTGCTGAATAATTCAAAGTTGCCTACAACATCCCGTGTTACTTTAATTCTGATTTCGACGGGATTCCCATCAGTTCGTTTGTCGAGTCCATCAATTATTTTTGTCTTCTTTGTTCCTTGCTGTACATAGAGCGAAACTTCGTCGTTGGTGCCACCTATCTGAACATAATACGCATTGCAACCGTTTAAAATTGTATTATTGTCGCTTACAATATAGACAGCGGCATAGTTGGACGAGGAAGTAGTGTAGTTGATTTTCAGCCAGCACTCCCATTCAGCATTTATAAAAGATTGAGAAGGAGTACATAAGTATGAAACAGAGGTGGATGTAGCATTCGACTGAAGCTGTCCTGATGTGTTGATAATGAAGTTAGTATCCATTCCCGTCCAGGTGGGATGTCCGGTAAAATTGCCATCCGAAAACGATTCGTCGATTTGTGCGTTCAATAAAATCGGAACAAAAATCAGAAAAAACAGCAGATGTGGTTTCATAATGTTGCTAATTCTATTAAAATGAATTAATTTTGCAGCCAGTAAGCGTTGAAATAATTTCAAGTTTACTTTTAGATGTACAAATATAAATAGAATCAACAATAAAACAATATAATAGTCATAACTTTTCCTGTGTTAGATAAAACATTAATAAACAGGGATAAAAAAACCAAACAATGAGAGTAGCAATAGTAGGTGCCAGTGGTGCCGTTGGCCAGGAATTTTTGCGTGTGTTGGCCGAACGCAATTTCCCAT
>JAYFRI010000005.1:0-7960 GCA_034926015.1 Paludibacter sp.
ATCGAGCCTACAGCAAAGCCGATTAATGCACCAATCGGTCCTCCAAAAGCCCAACCTAATCCGCCTCCAATCCATTTTCCAAAACCTGCCATAAAATTCAAATTATGAAATTGTTATTCTCTATCCGACAAAGATACATAAAAGTAAAAGAATCAATTTCGAATTAATTGTTTTTGATAATAAAACTTAAAAAAAATAACTGCCACCTGGGTCAAGTTCTTTTTCATCTGTCTCGCCATCTTTTTGTTAAATCCTCAAAGCTGTCAATTCGTCGATCGCGGAAAAACGGCCACATGCGACGTACAGTTTCCGAACGTTGTAAATCAATATCATATACAATATTTTCTTCTTTATCGTTGCTGAGTTGAGCCAGTATTTCGCCTTGCGGGCCGGCAATAAAACTGTTCCCCCAAAACTGAATGCCGTTGGTTACACCTGATGGGTCAGCTTCATATCCTGTGCGGTTGCATGAAAGTACATGCAGTCCGTTGGCAACAGCATGTCCTCGCTGAACAGTGATCCAGGCATTGGTTTGGCGGGATTTCTCTTCGTTTGTATCAGTGCTTTCCCAGCCAATGGCGGTTGGGTAAATGAGCAGCTCGGCACCGGCCATAGCCATTAAGCGGGCAGCTTCGGGGTACCACTGATCCCAGCAAACCAATACGCCCAATTTCCCGACTGAAGTCTGAATTGGTTCAAAGCCTAAATCGCCGGGAGTAAAATAAAATTTTTCGAAATATGCCGGATCGTCTGGAATATGCATTTTACGGTACTTACCTGCAATTGTTCCATCTTTTTCGAGCACCACTGCCGTATTATGATACAATCCGGCTGCTCGCTTCTCGAACAACGAAAGTACGATGACGAGACCGAGTTCTTTGGCCAGTTTGCCAAAGTAGGTGGTTGATGGTCCCGGAATGGTCTCGGCTTGTTCAAAAACATCGGGGTCTTCGGTTTGACAGAAATACAAGCCATTGTGCAACTCCTGCAATACAATCAGTTCGGCGCCCTGACTGGCCACAGAACGTATGTTTTTTTCAAGCTTCGCTACATTTTCGGCATGGTCAGCTGTGTTTGACTGTTGAATTAATGCAATTTTCATTCTTTCGGGTATTGACGTCGCCCTGTTGAGGCGAATAGTTTTTTATATGTGCTACAATTTAGGGAATTGCATTGTCACGCAATGTAACGAACCATGTTGTCTGATCAGTGCATTGCAATTGATGCCTACAATTTCTCTGTCGGGAAATGCTTTTTGCAGTTGTTGTTGTGCCAATTCATCTTTTGGAGAATTATAAGTGGGCACCAAAACAGCTCCATTAATGATTAAAAAATTGGCATAAGTAGCTGGCAGGCGTTCGCCATCTTCGTAAACAGCATCAGCCATAGGCAATGGAATAAGTCTGAAATATCCACCTTCGGAGGTTCTGAACTGACGAAGCTCTTTTTTCATTTTTTTCAATTCTTCATAATGTTCATCATCAACATCATCGCATTTTACGTAGGCAATCGTGCTTTTATCGCAAAATCGGGCCAAGGTATCCACGTGGCTGTCGGTGTCGTCGCCTGCAAGGTAGCCATGGTTGAGCCACAATACCTGTTTCGCTCCAAAATATTCTTTTAGTTCTGCTTCTATGTCATCTTCCGATAAATGATTCCGGTTGTCGGAAAGCAGGCATTCGGCTGTAGTGAGCAAAGTGCCCAGGCCATCCGATTCTATGCTGCCACCTTCGAGAATAAAACCAAAGCAGTTTTTGTGACCTGCATCGCCAAAAACTCCCGACATGTATAAGTTACGTGTAATCAAATTGTCGTGATTGGCTGCAAATTTCATTCCCCAGCCGTTGAAAGTAAAATCATAAACAACGGGTTTCCCATCTTCTAAAACAGTAATACCTCCATGGTCGCGTGCCCAGGTGTCGTTGGTTGGCATTTCCACAAAAGTGATATTACTCAATTCTTCTTCGCTGAAATGCTTTTCGACCTCATCTGTGTCCGCACAGACAATCAGTAAGTTTTCGCGCTTAATAATTTCACGGGCAATGTTGACAAAGCATTCGTTTACTTCGTCGAGCATATGCGCCCAATCCGTTCCGGCATGCGGCCATGTGAGTTGGACAAATTCTTGTGGTGCCCATTCGGCAGGTAGTATCTTTTTCATTTATTCCTCTACATCCTTCATTGGAGGATTTCTATATATCTTTTTTTGTTCTGCAAAAATACAAAAAAATACTGAAGTGCTTTAAGTATATGGTTCAGGAGATAAGCAAAATGCAGAATTAATTGTTTTTGAAGCAGAACAAATAAATATTCATTTTTCTAATTGCACAAAAAAAGCTATTTTTGTACGCTTATATTTATTCAACTAATAAAACATTCAAGAACAAAATAAAATGGGAAAAGTATTGATTATCGGTGCCGGAGGTGTTGGAACCGTGGTGGCTCATAAAGTTGCTCAAAATCCGGACGTATTTACTGAAATCATATTGGCCAGCCGTACTAAATCGAAATGTGATGTGATAGCTGCCGACGTATTGAAACGCTATGGCGTAGTCATAAAAACTGCTCAGGTGGATGCTGATATTGTACCCGAACTTGTAAAACTATTCAACGATCATAAACCTGAATTAGTAATCAATGTGGCACTGCCTTATCAGGATCTTACCATTATGGATGCCTGCCTTGAGGCCGGAGTAAACTATATGGACACTGCCAATTACGAGCCAAAGGATGAGGCACACTTCGAATATAGCTGGCAATGGGCGTATAAAGAAAAATTCGAGAAAGCAGGACTCACTGCGATCCTTGGTTGTGGTTTCGACCCCGGAGTGACAAGCATTTATACTGCTTATGCCGCCAAACATCATTTCGACGAAATTCATTACCTGGATATTGTAGACTGTAATGCCGGTGATCATCACAAGGCTTTTGCTACTAATTTTAATCCCGAAATCAATATTCGTGAGGTTTCGCAACGTGGAAAATACTGGGAAAACGGTGAATGGGTGGAAACCGAACCACACGAAATTCACCAGACACTCAACTACCCCGAAATTGGTCCAAAAGAATCGTATGTGATTTACCATGAGGAATTGGAATCGCTTGTAAAAAACTTTCCAACGATAAAGCGTGCTCGTTGTTGGATGACATTTGGTCAGGAATACTTAACGCACTTGCGCGTGATTCAGAATATTGGTATGGCACGTATTGACGAAGTGGATTATAACGGACAAAAAATTGTACCGATTCAGTTTCTGAAAGCTGTACTCCCTAATCCGGGCGATTTAGGCGAAAATTACACTGGCTGGACTTCTATCGGCTGTCGCATCAAGGGTTTGAAAGATGGAAAAGAAGTAACTTATTACGTTTACAATAACTGTAGTCACGAGGCGGCTTACAAGGAAACCAGCACTCAGGGTGTAAGTTATACTACTGGAGTTCCCGCAATGATTGGTGCCATGATGTTCCTGAAAGGATTGTGGAAAAAACCAGGCGTTTACAATGTTGAAGAGTTTAATCCCGATCCATTTATGGAGCAATTGAACATTCAGGGTTTGCCTTGGGTTGAATTACATAATGTAGATCTGGAACTGTAAAAAAATACTGAATTGACATAAAAATCAATTGATAATTAAAGAAGACAGGAATACGACCATTGGTTGAGATTCCTGTCTTTTTCTTATTTGGAAAGCGATTTTTTCCATTGCAGGTACCCAATGATGGCCATTATTGTGTAAATCACAAACAGAATAGCCGTGGGATACAATGCTCTATAAAAATAGAGTCCGGCCGAAACGCTGTCCACTATTATCCAAAGCCACCAATGTTCAATCATTTTACGAGCAAGCATCCAGGTGGCTACTATGCTCAGTGCAGTTGTAAATGAATCGGCTTTGGGAAGCGGAGAGTCGGTGTATTCTGACAGTATAAAATAATACAGGAAATAGAGAACTAATGCTATAATCAGAATGATTGCTCCCGACAGGGGCGTTGTTCGTTTTACAGGTAGCTCTTCCCGGTTTTCTGGTTTACCTGCTTTCCAGCTGATCCAGCCAAATACGCTGACGCCCAGGTAATAAAACTGCAGGCTCATATCGGCATAAAACTTGGATTGAAAAAAAACCACCACATACAGTGCAGAGCATAGAAACCCAAAAATCCACAAACTCGCTTTTTGTTTTATGGATAAATAAAGGTAAATAATGCTCAGTACCGATCCTAGCAGTTCTATCCAGTTGGCTTGTAGGTAGGTGAAAACCACTTCCATTGTTTTGTTATAAAACAATCAATTTCCCTAAAGTTATAAACTTTGGAAAAATTGATTCGTTTTTAGGTTATATTTCTTTAGCGTGTCTGTTTCAGCAAACTATCGTAAGTTCCGGGTGTTTGTAAAATCTGTATCGCTTTTTTCAACGATTCGTTTTCAACATCAATAACTTGATAATACTCGTTCATTTCCCATAAATCTCTGGCAATAAGCGCTTTGATTTGTAACTTTATTAATGGCTTAGATGTTTCAAACTGAGCTGAGTTAAATTCAATTTTTTCTTTCTCAGCTAAAAGTTTCAATTTTTCAAGCACTTCATCGTTTGTTTGGAACGATGCGTTGAATTTTTCGAACTTAGGATATTTCTTTTTTAATACGGCTCTGTTTTGATCTATGTACTGAATCACCACTTTGTTGATTATGCCACGAGATCCGATTCTATTATAGTATTCTGAATAAAAAGTAGTATCGAGCGGTACGAAAATGTCGGGCATAATGCCTCCGCCTCCGTACACATTCCGTTTGAGCTGAAGGGTTTGATACCGCAGCGAGTCGGGGAAATGGATGCTGTCAGCATGCAATAATTCTCCGTGATTAAATCTGGTAATCAATTCTTTCGAGTATTTTTCTACACCATCTTTATAGGGTTTTTGTATCGAACGTCCGGTAGGAGTGTAGTAACGGGCTGTAGTGAGGCGCAACATGGAGCCGTCGGCCAATGGCAGCTGGCGTTGTACAAGTCCTTTCCCAAATGTGCGTCGGCCTACAATGATGGCTCTATCCCAGTCCTGTAACGCTCCTGCCACAATTTCACTCGCCGAAGCTGAGTATTCGTCGACAAGTACAATCAGTTTGCCGGTTTCGAAACTGCCACTTGCCGTGGATTCCATTATACTTTTAGGCTGGTTAAGTCCCTGAGTGTAAACAATAAGTTTGTTTCGGTTCAGGAATTCGTCAGCAAGTTGATGTGCGGCATTCAGATATCCTCCTCCGTTTCCTTTTAGGCTAAGAATGAGGCTTTTCATGCCCATTTTGCTTAGTTTTGTAAATGCCTTCTGAAATTCGTCGACGGTAGTACCTCCGAAATTGTTTATTTTGATATAGCCAATGTCCTTTCCTATCATATAAGAAGCATCGATGCTGAAAACAGGAATTTTGTCGCGCGTAATTTTGAAAAGGAGTAATTCCGCTTTTCCGTTTCTTTTAATTTTCACATTTACTTCCGAGCCTTTAGGACCCCGCAAGCGCTTCATGATGCCAGAGTTTTGCATTCCTACGCCGGCGATTAGCTCGTCGTTGATGTAAATCATTCTGTCGCCCGGCAATACCCCAACTTTTTCGGAAGGGCTGCCCGATACGGTCTGTACCACCAGTAAAGTGTCGTCGAGTAGTTGGAATTGTATGCCTACTCCTTCGAAACTTCCTTCAAGTGGTTCGTTTACGCGTTCTACTTCTTCTTTCGGAATGTATGATGAGTGTGGATCAAGTTTTTTTAACATCGCTTCAATAGCTGTTTCGACCAACTTCTTGTCGCTTACCGAATCGACATATAAACTTGTAATGGCGGTGATGGCATTGTTCAGTTTTCGTTGCTGAATCGACGTGTAACCTTGCCCGTAAACAACAGTCGACGAGATGATTGAGAGGAAAATAATGAGGTGTTTCTTCATTTCTAAAATTTAAAATGGCACAAATTTACAAATTTAATCCTTAAAGTGTGGTATGATGACAGAATATATAGGCATCTGCTAACAATAAAACAGCTTTAAGATATGACAGCCGGCATTCAGTTCCGACGGTTGGCAGGCTTTTATACCTGCAATGGTTTGATAAATATCTTCTATTTTCATGAAACTTGTATCTGTTTCGATACAAAGTTGATTTAACGGTGTTACATCCACGCTCAACGGATTAAACTTTTCTCCGAACGAAAGATTAAAGCCCATTTTTAGCAATTGTTTGGCCAGCTCGGGCTTGCCTCTGAACCCATGAATAATCCAAGGTTGCTTTGGTTGCATTCGTTTTTTCATAGCCATTATTTCGTTGAAACTTGCAACTGCATGTATAATCAATGGTTTCCCAAATTTTTCCGACAGCATAACCTGTCGCTCGAAATAATAATCCTGCTCTTTGATGCTGGCAGTGCTGTTTTTATCAAGTCCACACTCTCCAATGGCTACCACCATTTTGTTGACTGCCAGTTTCTCAAGTTCCACTAACATTAGAGTATCTGCTAAATGAACATCCCATGGATGAATTCCTATCGAACAATAGCTTTCGGGATGTGTGTCAAGGAAAAGTTTTGCTTCATCTATTTTCAGATTCCGAACGGCAAATGGGTTCTGATTTTGCTCGCAGTGCGTATGAATGTCGATATAAGCAGTCATTTTCTTGCCGTGGTTGATTGATTTTTAAAAACAATGGAACAAAAGTATAAAATTTCATTGAAAAATTGTAACTTTGCAGCCCTCTAAACTGATTAATAAAACAATAAAAATCAAAACGTTAATTAAAATATATGATCATGACTGAATTATTCAGCAATTTACCCTACAAAGTTGCCGATATCGCTCTTGCCGATTTCGGACGAAAAGAAATTGAACTGGCAGAAAAAGAAATGCCGGTTTTAATGGCCCTGCGTGCAAAATACGGACAACAAAAACCACTTAAAGGAGCCCGCATCATGGGTTCGCTTCACATGACCATTCAAACGGCGGTGCTTATTGAGACGCTCGTGGAACTGGGTGCCGAAGTGCGTTGGTGTAGTTGTAATATTTATTCAACTCAGGACCACGCTGCTGCCGCTATTGCTGCTGCCGGAGTACCTGTTTATGCGTGGAAAGGTGAAACGCTCGAAGAATACTGGTGGTGTACGCTTCAGGCGCTGACTTTCGAAGGACATCAGGGGCCTACCGTGATTGTTGACGATGGAGGCGATGCTACCATGATGATTCATGTGGGTGTAGCTGCCGAAAAAGATGCAACTGTTCTTGATAAAACTGTTGATGGCGAAGATGAGCGTCTGCTTTATGCCATTCTGAAAAATGTGCTCAAAGAAGACAATGGCATCTGGAGCAGAATGACTCCCGGAATTCGTGGAGTGTCGGAAGAAACAACAACAGGAGTTCACCGTTTGTACCAAATGTTGGAAGAAGGCTCGTTGCTGTTCCCTGCTTTTAACGTGAACGATTCGGTGACCAAATCCAAATTCGATAATCTCTATGGCTGTCGCGAATCGCTGGCCGATGGAATCAAACGTGCTACCGACGTAATGTTGGCTGGTAAAGTGGTGGTAGTTTGCGGCTATGGCGATGTAGGTAAAGGTTGTGCTAAATCGATGCTAGCTTATGGCGCACGCGTGATCGTAACTGAAATTGATCCGATTTGTGCTTTGCAGGCTTCAATGGAAGGTTTCCGCATAACTACTATCGAAGAAGCATTGGCCGAAGGAAATATCTATGTTACCACTACAGGAAACAAAGACATTATCCGCATTGAGCACATCGAAAAAATGAAGGATAGCGCTATTATTTGCAATATCGGTCATTTCGATAACGAAATTCAGGTAGATAAACTGAAAAAATATCCGGGCATTGAACTCGTAAACATCAAGCCGCAGGTAGATAAATACATTTTCCCCGATGGACACAGCGTGTTGTTGCTTGCTGATGGTAGGTTGGTGAACTTGGGTTG
>JAYFRI010000370.1:0-11106 GCA_034926015.1 Paludibacter sp.
AAAATGAAGGGAGTACATGACTTGTATTTCGTTTTTAAAGGCGAAAAAGAGTTTTTCTATTTCGACTTGTGGAAATTTAATAAATAAATAATATAAAAAAATCATGAAAAAACATTTTGTTATCATTCTGGCAGTAATTGCCTCGATAAGTATAAGTTTAGCGGATAATCCGGTAGTACAAACACATTATGGACCAGATCCTGCTCCTATGGTACACAATGGCACTGTTTATATGTACATTGGCGATGATATTCCGGGCTTCGATTTTTATTATATGACCAAATGGCGCGTTATGTCGTCGACTGATATGGTCAATTGGACGGATTACGGAAGTCCTATTTCGCTTGAATCTTTTGAGTGGGCGCGCGATCGTGCCTGGGCGGCTCAGTGCATCGAACGCAACGGCAAGTTTTATTGGTACATCTGTGCCCAAAGCACCAACAACGATATGGCAATTGGTGTAGCGGTATCTGATTCTCCAACCGGTCCTTTCAAAGATGCGTTAGGCAAGCCGTTGATTATGAACGGAAGCTGGTCGAATATTGACCCAACTGTATGGATTGACGACGATGGGCAGGCTTATCTCTATTGGGGAAACGGAAGTCTTTATTATGTGAAACTGAACAAGGACATGATTTCATATTCGGGCGAAATAGTGACTGTACCTCTCTCTGTTGAATCTTTCGGAGGTTTCAGAGGCAACAAAAATGCTGAAAATCCGAACAAAGACTCCTTTGTGGAAGGACCATGGTTTTACAAACGCAACAACCTGTATTATATGATGTTTGCAGGAATGGGAAAAGGTGGCGAAACTCTTTCATATTCTACAAGCAACAGTCCCATAGGCCCATGGAAATATCAGGGCAAAATTATGGAAAACCAAAAGTTGAATAGCTTTACCAACCATGGTGGAATTATTGATTACAAGGGAAATTCATATCTTTTCTATCATAGCGGTTTGCTACCGGGAGGTGGAAGTTATGGACGTGCAGCTGCTATCGAACAATTTACTTATAACGCCGATGGAACCATTCCTGCTATCACAGCAACTAAAGAAGGTCCGAAGCCTGTTGGCGAAATTAATCCTTACAATCGCGTTGAGGCAGAAACAATGGCCTGGTCCGAAAAATGTTCAATCGCTCAAAATAGCAAAACAGGCGTATACGTTTCGAGTGCACGCATGAAAGGTCATATTAAAGTACGTGAAGTGAACTTTGGTAATCAATCTCCAAAATCATTTTCAGCATCCTTGGCTGCCGGCGTTGATGGAGGTATTCTTGAAGTTCGCCTCGATAGCGTTAAAGGACCGGTTATTTCATCTATTCAATTGCCCCGCACAGGTGGTTGGGAAAAATTTAAAACATTTACTGCTGAGCTGAAGCAAGAAGTAACCGGAAAACACGATGTTTATTTTTATTTCAATGGACAAAACATTTCTGCAGGTCGCGAATTGTTTAATTTCGATCATTGGATTTTTAATAAAAAATAAAAAAAATGCTGATAAAACAGGAGTCAGCCCAATAATACACATGAAAAAACCAGGAAATATAAAATATCTAATTGCCGGATTTGTTGTTTTGTTCTGCATCATGAGTGTCGGAGTTGTGAACGCTCAAACCGTGTGGCTTGATCAGTTAGATCTCAGCACTATTACCCAGGGGTATGGAACTCCGAAAAGCAATAAATCGATTGATGGCAACACGCTTACAATTGCCGGAAAAACTTTCGAACGTGGCATCGGAAGTCATTCCGAAAGCTTATTAACCGTCATACTCGACGGGCAAGCTACATTGTTCACGGCTTTTGTTGGCATCGACGATGAAGTGAAAGGGCAACAACCAGCAGCTGAATTCATTGTAAATGGTGATGGTAAAAAATTGTGGAGTAGCGGTGTTATGCGTTTAGGCGATGCCGCCAGGCCTTGCTCGGTAAAGCTAGATGGCGTGAAAAAAGTGGAGCTCCTGGTTACCGACGGTGGAAACGGAAATTATTACGATCATGTGAATTGGGTGGATGCCAGGTTCGAAACTACAGGCGCCACTACATTCAAAACATACAATCCAGTGCCCAGCGAAGCTTATATTCTGACTCCAAAACCTTCGGCTTTTCCAAAAATTACAGGTGCAAAGGTATTTGGAGTGCGTCCGGGTTCGCCTTTTCAGTTTCTTGTGACAGCTACCGGAGAGCGCCCGTTGACTTTTTCGGCTGCTCAATTGCCAAAAGGACTTAAAATCGATGCTAAAACAGGTATCATTACAGGTAAACTTACGCAGGCCGGAACCTATAACGTTGTGCTGAAAGCGAAAAATGCAAAAGGAACAGCCGAAAGAAAATTCCGGATTGAGTGTGGTGACCGTATTGCGCTTACTCCTCCAATGGGATGGAACAGCTGGAACTGTTTTGCTCAGGAAGTTTCGGCCGAAAAGGTGACGCGCGCGGCCGATGCAATGGTAAGTAGCGGACTTATCAACCATGGCTGGACTTATGTGAATATCGATGACTTCTGGGAAAATAACCGCGACTCGAAGGATCAGTCATTGCGCGGTAAATTTCGCGACGAGAGTGGCAACATTATTCCTAATAAACGTTTTCCGGATATGAAAGGTCTTGCAGATTACGTACACAGTCTGGGTTTAAAAATTGGTCTTTACTCAAGTCCCGGTCCATGGACCTGCGGAGGTTGTGTTGGTAGTTATGGTTTTGAGAAGCAAGATGCCGAGAGTTATGCCAAATGGGGCTTCGATTATCTTAAATACGATTGGTGCAGCTATGGAAATGTTATCGATGGTTTGCCAGATAACGATCCTATGAAAGTATCCTCGCTGTCGTACAATGGTGGAGGTGAATTAAATACAGCAATGAAACCTTTTAAGATGATGGGTGATCTGCTTCGTAAGCAAAATCGCGACATTGTGTTTAGTGTGTGTCAGTACGGCATGTCCGATGTATGGAAATGGGGCGACGCTGTAAATGGCAATTGCTGGCGAACTACCAATGATATTACAGACACATGGGTAAGTGTGAAAAACATAGCGCTCGATCAGGATAAGTCAGCTCCTTATGCCAAACCCGGTAACTGGAATGACCCCGATATGCTTGTGGTTGGTCAGGTCGGTTGGGGAAATCCGCACCCAAGCAAGCTAAAACCCGATGAACAATACCTGCACATCAGTCTCTGGAGTTTGTTTGCAGCACCACTTTTGATTGGTTGCGACATGGAAAAACTGGACGATTTTACGCTGAATTTGTTGACCAACGACGAAGTCATCGAAATCAATCAGGATCCTCTCGGAAAGCAGGCTACTTGTCTTCAGACCATTGGCGAATTGCGCATTTATGTTAAAGAACTCGAAGATGGCAGCAAAGCGGTGGGTTTTTGTAACTTTGGCCTCGAAATAGCTGAACTTTCGTACAATGACTTTGCAAAACTGGGAATCAAAGGACAGAATATTGTACGTGATCTTTGGCGCCAGAAAGATATTGCTAAAATTGATACTCAAACTGAAAGTTTGAAGATGAATGTGCCTGTTCATGGTGTGGTACTTTATAAATTTACATCAGTAAAATAAATATATTCAAAAAAATAAACACAAAAAAAATGGAATTCAATTTTTGGACAAAAATAAAGACTGTTGCAGCTCTCGCAGTAGCATTACCTTTTGTAAGCCTGGCACAAAACCCAATAGTCCAAACCAATTATACTGCCGACCCCGCACCAATGGTACACAATGGCACGGTTTATCTTTATACAAGTCACGACGAAGATGTAACCGTAAAAAACTTTTTTACAATGAACGATTGGCTCTGCTACTCGTCGAATGATATGGTAAACTGGACCGACCACGGAGTTGTGCTTTCGTACAAGGATTTTGAGTGGTCGCGTGGCGATGCCTGGGCCGGACAATGCATTTATCGAAATGGAAAATTTTATTATTACTTGCCTGTGAATCAGAAAAACGGTGGAAATGCCATCGGCGTAGCTGTTTCCGATAGCCCGACCGGACCTTTTAAAGATGCACTTGGAGCACCTTTACTCGTTGGCTATGGCTATATCGACCCAACGGTTTATATCGACGACGACGGACAAGCATATCTCTATTGGGGAAATCCAAATCTGTGGCACGTAAAGCTGAATGAAGATATGATTTCTTACGACAAAAGCTATGGAATTGTTAAGGAAGATTTGAAGGACGAAAACTTCGGATACCGTTCGAAAAAAATAGACAACCGCACAGCTGCCTACGAAGAAGGTCCCTGGCTGTTTAAACGTAACAGCTTGTATTATATGCTCTATCCTGCCGGAGGTGTTCCTGAGCATTTGGCTTATTCTACATCCAAGAGCATTACAGGTCCCTGGACTTACGGTGATACCATTATGCACGTAATTAAGAATAAAGGTGCATTTACAAATCACCCTGGTTTTATCGAGTTGAATGGTCAACCCTACCTGTTTTATCATGATGGTGGTTTGCCCGGTGGAGGTGGATTCAAACGTTCAGTTAGTATCGAGCCTTTTAATTTCAACGCCGATGGGTCAATTCCATTGATACATCCGACTAATGAAGGAGTAACCAAAAGTACAGCGAACCTTAACCCATTTGCAAGAGTAGAGGCTGAAACGATTGCCTGGTCCGAAGGTTTAAAAACGGCAAAAGATACAAAAACAGGAGTTTATGTTACAAAAATAAATAACGGTGACTATATCAAGGTTAGAAGTGTAGATTTTGGTGAAGGAGCTAAAAAATTCGAAGCAAGTGTAGCATCGAATACGCAGGGAGGCAAAATTGAAATTCGGGTGGGTAGTGCTACCGGAACTTTGCTTGGTACCTGCCTTGTGAAACCAACAGGGGGCGCAACTACCTGGACTGTAAGTGTATGTAAAACTAAAAAAATGAAAGGCCTGCACGATATTTACTTTGTATTCAAAGGTGGTGAAGGCGAGCTTTTTAATTTCGATTGGTGGAGCTTTAAGAAATAAATATAAAAAAGCTGATATTGAATAAAGTACGCATGTTACTGCAAGCTAACGTGCGATCAGCTTTCGACTTAAACGAAGAAGCGGGTATATGCCATAAATAAGTGTATTCAGTACAATTTAAATACGCATTAAAATGCAACAGAAAAGAAATATACAAACTGATGTAAAAAGAAGGATGTCGAGCTTTGTTTTGATATTCAGTGTTTTTGCAATGTCTGTGCTGTGTTCACACAGCTTGAGAGCTCAAAATGTAAACGCGGTGACTGATGGAAAACTTTACAAAGATTTTAAAACAGAATTCATGTGGGATGCAAAAGTGAAAATTGCTGGTATGATCAACGTAGGCGAAAGCAAACGTGGTGTCAGAAGGGTTATTCCCATTACGGGAGGAACATTCAGCGGCCCGAAAATTAAAGGCGAAGTGTTACCCGGCGGAGAGGACTGGCAACTGGTTCGGCCTGATGGTGACACCGAACTTTATGCCCGTTATCTGCTAAAAACAGACGATGGTCATGTTATTCAGGTCATTAATAATGCTTTGATTCACACTGATGCCAAAACCAAAGCTTTTTATTGCAAATCTGTACTTGATTTAGAAGCCCCTCAAGACAGTCCTTACGATTATCTTAATCATGCTATTTTTATTGGTACATTAAATATGCCCACTCTGAAACCGGGCGAAGAGCCTTATGTGATAATTGGCGTTTACAAGTTATTGTAAATAGCAGTGCTGTTGCTTTGGTTCAATTTTCTTTGTTAAAACTTTAAATTCAGGGATTTATGAAAAAAATCAATTTAGTGTTATTCTTATTGGTGCTAAGCTTTGGAGCTTATGCTCAATCGTATCAGAAAACCAGTTTGGGAATCAAAGCCCGGATTAATGCAATGGATGTTGAGATTCAGTTCTTTTCACCTTCTACAGTAAGAGTGTTGAAATCACCGATAGGAAAAAATTTCACAAAGGAAAGTTTGTCGGTAGTTAAAAAGCCGGAAACTACAAAGCTTACAATTCATCAACAAGGAGATGTTGTGTCGCTAAAAAGCAATCGGCTCAAAGTGGATGTTGACCTGAAATCGGGGAAAGTATCCTATATAACACTTACCGGAGCGCTATTAATGAGCGAGAAAGCATCAGGAGCAACCTTTGTAGACTTCAATGATGCCGGATCAAAAACCTACACAGTGAATCAGTTGTTTGTGCTCGATAAAGATGAAGCTATTTATGGCCTTGGACAGCAACAACATGGCAAACTGTCGTTGCGAAATGCAAAAATAAACATGGTGCAGGGCAATACAGACGATTACGTTCCTTTCCTTGTTTCTACAAAAGGTTACGGATTGTTTTGGGACAATTATTCTCCTACTACTTTTGAAGATAAGCCCGAAAGTGCTTCATTCAAATCGGAAGTGGGCGATTGCATCGATTATTATTTTATGCTTGGTGGAAATATCGATGGTGCTATCGCTTGCATGCGCGACCTTACCGGACAAGCGCCCATGTTTCCCTTGTGGACTTTTGGCTTTTGGCAAAGTAAGGAACGTTACAAGAGTCAAAGTGAGCTTGTAGGTGTGGTTCAAAAACATCGCGAACTTGGAGTTCCTCTCGATGGCATTATTCAGGACTGGCAATATTGGGGGAGCAATTATTTGTGGAATGCTATGGATTTTCTTAATCCTGAATTCCCGAATCCTAAAAAGATGGTGGAAGATATTCACAATATGAATGCGCATGTGATTATTTCTATCTGGAACTCGTTTGGTCCTCAAACAAAGCAATACCGCGAAATGAAACCACAAGGTATGCTGCTGAAATTTGGCACATGGCCGCAATCGGGACTGGAAACGTGGCCGCCCAACATGGAATATCCATCGGGTGTCGAGCCTTATGATGTGTATAATCCTGCTGCTCGCCAAATTTACTGGAAATATCTGAAAAATGGACTTTTCTCTCTGGGAATCGATGGCTGGTGGATGGATTCTTCTGAACCGGATCATTTGGACTTCAAACCAACAGATTTCGATATTAAAACATATCTTGGCTCATTCCGCAAAGTGCGTAATGCATTTCCATTAATGACAGTGGGTGGAGTTGCTGATAATCAGCGTGCCACCACTTCAGATAAGCGTGTATTTATCCTTACCCGTTCTGCTTTTGCCGGACAACAACGCTATGGAGCCAATACCTGGTCGGGCGATGTGAATTCGTCATGGCAATCGCTTCGCAATCAAATTCCGGCTGGTCTCAATTTTTCGATGAGCGCTATCCCTTATTGGAATACCGATATAGGTGGATTTTTTGCAGGTGCATATAACAAAGGTTGGAATGATGGTTCAGGAGCAAAAAATCCTGCTTTTCAGGAACTTTATGTTCGCTGGTTGCAGTTTGGGGCATTTACTCCAATGATGCGCTCGCACGGAACAGATGTGCCCCGCGAAATTTATAACTTCGGAAAAAAAGGTGAGCCGATTTACGATGCCATAGCGAAAATGATAAATTTACGCTACAGCTTGTTGCCTTATATCTACTCGGCAGCCTGGGATATTACTAACAAACAATCCACTATGATGCGCGCTCTTGTAATGGATTTCGACGATAAAAACGTAAGAGACATGAACAACGAGTACATGTTTGGTAAATCTATATTAGTTGCTCCAATTGTAAATGCTCAGTACACACCTGAAACTGTTGTTAAAACAGATGAAAATTCAGGTTGGAACAAAGATGATAAAAAAGATGGAAAAGAATTGGCTGTTGATTTTACGCAACAGAAATCGTCAAAGGCATATCTTCCAGCCGGAACTTCATGGTTCGATTTCTGGTCGAACCAAAAATATGATGGTGGACAGGAAGTTACGCTTACAACTACAATAGATAAAATTCCATTGTTTATTAAAGCCGGTAGTATAGTGCCTTTTGGACCAAACGTACAGTTTGCCACCGAAAAGAAATGGGATCATCTCGAAGTCCGGGTGTACGAAGGAGCCAATGGCGAATTCAGCTTGTACGAAGATGAGAACGACAATTATAATTACGAAAAAGGAATTTACTCAACTATAGCTTTTAGCTGGAACAATGCAGGCAAGACGCTTACTATTGATGCAAGAAAAGGCTCATTCCCGGGAATGCAGACCGAACGTAAATTCCATATACTTAAAATATCCAAGGATAAAAACAGTGCACCGATAAAACAGGAAGTAATCTATAAAGGTAAAAAGCTGACTGTTAAGTTATAGATTCAGGAGATTCAGAGTTTTCCAAATCTCGTCAATCAGAGCGCGTGATACGCACATCTGATTGGCGGGATTTAAGTTATATATAAACGGCTTCAGTATAACTTTAGAGTTAATAAATGAGTTTAACAGCTCTTTTTATTACTTTAGCATACAACAATATAAAAATCAATATATTATGGTATTCAAACACCTTAAGTCAATTTTCTTGCTTATTGTTTTAAGCACATGTCTCGTGTATGCACAGCAAACGAATCCAAAATACTGGCAATACGCTGCTACCCCACCACTCGGTTGGAACAGTTGGGATATTTACGGAACGACTGTAACCGAACAACAAATCAAAGAGCAGGCCGATGCTATGGCCAAATACCTTTTGCCAAGCGGATACAAATATCTTACAGTCGATATTCAGTGGTACGAACCCGAATCAAAAGGTCATTCGTACAATCCGAGAGCTATTCTTACCATGGACGAATACGGACGCTTAACTCCGGGTCTGAAGAAATTTCCTTCGGCTGCCGATGGCAAAGGATTCAAACCACTTGCCGATTATGTACATTCGAAAGGATTAAAATTCGGCATTCACATTATGCGTGGGATTCCCCGACAGGCTGTGAATAAAAATCTTCCGGTGTTGGGCACTAGTGTGAAAGCGCAGGACATTGCCATCAAAAGTTCGACTTGTTCATGGAATCCGGATATGTACGGCGTAGATGCTACAAAACCTGAAGGACAGGCTTATTACAATTCTATTATTCAAATGTATGCCGATTGGGGTGTGGATTTTATCAAAGTAGATGATATTGCCCGCCCATATGATAAAATTCAGCAGGCTGAAATTGAGGCACTTCGGAAAGCTATCGATAAAACCGGTCGCCCTATCGTTTTGAGTCTATCGCCGGGAGCTACTCCGGTGAAAATGGGTGAACACGTAATGAATCATGCCAATATGTGGCGCATTACCGACGATTTTTGGGATCGTTGGGGATTGCTGCTTGCCATGTTCGAACGGTTGGATGCGTGGACTCCTTATCGTGGTGCGGGACATTTCCCCGACGCTGATATGTTACCCATCGGAATGGTCGAATTCAATCGTCCCACAAATTTCACCAAAGAAGAACAATATACGTTGATGAGTCTATGGGCTATCGGTCGTTCGCCACTTATTTTTGGTGGCGACATGACCAAATTGGACGATTTTACAAAAGAAATGCTGACCAATCCTGAGATGCTGAAAGTGAATCAACACAGCGCCAATAACCGTCAGGTATATCGCGATAAAAATCTGGTAGCCTGGGTGGCTGATGTTCCCGGAAGCAAAGACAAATATGTGGCATTGTTCAATGCGCAAAGTAAAGGCGACAATATTGATTTCTCCAATGCCGATTATGCCAGTCCGGTAATTGCCGGAAAAGGAGCTTCGCAGGAATTAAGTGTGTCGGTTAAAGGAGGTAAAAAGCTCGTCTTGTTTGTACAGGACGGAGGCAATGGATTCGATTGGGATCATGTGATTTGGGCTGATCCTGTATTGCACGGACCTAATGGTGATTTGAGCCTTACCCAATTGAAATGGATCAACGCTACTTCCGGTTGGGGTGATGTATATGTTAATCGTACCTGCGACAATCAACCGATTATTATCGATAATCAGCCGGTTACCGGAATTGGAGCTCATGCCAAATCGGTAATTATTTACGATTTACCCGAAGGATATGAAACATTTACGGCTAAAGGAATTGTAACGAAAGATCCGGGTTCGGTGGTATTTGGGGTTATGGTGAGCAAAGGCATTGAAGATCCACCGGAAATAAGTAAAGTGTCGGTCGAATTCGAATCAATAGGCATCAAAGGAAAAGCCAAAGTACGTGATTTGTGGAGCCACAAAGATTTGGGCGTATTTAGCGGATCATTTGGTCAGGAATTAAAACAACATGGTGCGGGACTTTACAGAATAAGTCCAATGAAGTAAAACAAAAATGACTTTTATTCTATAGTTCAATCATCTGCTTTAAATAACTGTAATTAATACACTAAATCGAGATTTACAATGAAGTTAAAAGGATATTTATTCATGATCATTCTTTTCCCATTACTTTGCCAGGGGCAGGTAGTGAAAGGATTTCAGCAGCTGTCCGGTAAGGTAAATGTAACTTTGCAGGATGGAACACTCAGTGTTATTCCTTTGGCTGACAATGCTGTTCGAATAAAGTTTTTTAAGTTTTCCGAAGGAAATTTACCCGAGTTTGTCTTTACTCCCGAAACTAAAACTCCCGGTTTTCGGGTGGTTGATTCTTCTTTCAAACTCGAAATAAAAACCTCAAAAATCACAGTGTCGATTGACAAAAACAACGGAAAACTGACTTATGTCGACAATGCCGGTAAGGTTTTTCTTGCTGAAAACGAAGGCTCCCGTAGGCTTGTGCCCGATACCATTCAGGGAGAACCCTGTTTTGTTGTTGAGCAGAGTTTCGAATCGTCCACCGACGAATCTATTTTCGGGCTGGGGCAATTTCAGGATGGACAATTTAATCTGAAGAACATTACCCGTCGGTTGACACAGGTGAACTCGCAGATTGCAATTCCTTTTATCTATTCAAGCAAAGGTTATGGTTTGCTTTGGCATCAGTACGGACTTACCGATTTTAATCCGACTGACCACTTAATTGGGCTCGAAAAGCAAGATCAGTCCTCCGCCGGAAACAACCAAATGGCAGAAGTTACAACTACTTCGGGTACTCAGAAAGTATCTCAAAACCAATCTTTGTACCTCGGAAAATTCAATGTACCTGAGGACGGCGAGTATTCAATATTTTTGGATTTAGGCAATATGGGGAATCGTCATTTTGTTGTTGTTGACGGAAAACCTCTTATAGATCAAACCAATATGTGGCTTC